>JASBVX010000093.1 GCA_029960865.1 Bacillota bacterium
CCGTCAACGCCCTGGTGGCAGCCGATTCCGTCCTCATCCCCCTGCAGTGCGAGTACTATGCCCTGGAAGGCATCACCCAGCTCCTTGCCACCATCGACCTCATCAAGCAAAACCTCAACCCTTCCCTTACCATCGATGGCATCGTCCTCACCATGTTCGACGCCCGCACCAACCTCGCCATCCAGGTCGTGGAGGAAGCGAAACGCCACTTTCGGCAGCTGGTCTACGGTACCATCATTCCCCGGAACGTCCGCCTCAGCGAAGCGCCTAGCCATGGCCTCCCCATCCACCTCTACGATCCCAAATCAAGGGGCGCCGAGGTCTACAAAGAACTAGCAGAGGAGGTGGCCCAACGTGGCCGGACCCAAGCGCGGGCTCGGTAGGGGACTGGACGCCCTCCTGCCCAGCCTGCAACCTCAGGAGGGAGAAACGGCGTCCGAAATTGCCGTGGGCAAAATCCAGCCCAATCCCTATCAGCCGCGGCGTCACCTGGAGCCGCAAGCTCTCCAGGAACTGGCCGACTCCATCAAAGAGCACGGCATCCTGCAACCTATCATCGTCCGCCCTGCCGGCGACGGGTACCAGTTGGTGGCGGGAGAAAGGCGCTGGCGAGCCGCCCAGCTGGTGGGCCTTGCCACTGTACCTGTGCTCGTCCGCCAGCTGACCGACCACCAGGTGGCGGAAATCGCCCTCATCGAAAACCTGCAGCGCGCTGACCTCAATCCCCTGGAGACGGCCCGCGCCTATCAGAGGTTGCAGACAGAATTTCAGCTCCCGGTGGAGGAGATCGCCCGCCGCGTGGGCAAAAGCCGCTCTGCCATCGCCAACACCCTTCGCCTCCTCGCCCTGGAACCGCAAATCCAGGACTACCTCGACGCCGGCCATCTCACCGAGGGCCATGCCCGGGCCCTGCTGGCGCTCCCCTCCGGAAATCTCCGTCTGCAGGCGGCCGCCAAGACGGTTCAGGAGCGCTGGACCGTCCGGCAGGTAGAAGCCTACGCCAGGCGGCAAAACCAAGACGCAAAATCAGCCCCGACCCGCCGTGCCTCACCGCCCCAGGAGCCGGAGGAAACCGCCCTTTTGCGCCGCTTGAAGAACACCCTGCAAGCACCCGTCCGCCTACGAAAAGGCGCCGGCAAGAGCACCATCGAAATCGACTACTTTGGGCTGGAGGACCTGGAGCGCATCGTGGCGCTCTTCCCGTCATCCGAGCTATAAGAGGTGACCTCCGTTGATTGGTACTTGGGTGAACGTCGCCGCCGTACTGGTGGGAAGCTTTCTGGGGATGACCCTACTCCGGGCATTGCCCCCTTCCTGGCACGAGACGGCGCTCAAGGCGGTCGGCCTCGCCGTGATCGCTATCGGACTGAGCCTTTCCCTGGACCACGTGGCGGGCCAGGCCGTGGTCCTTATTTTTGCCCTGGTCCTCGGGTCCTTTGCCGGTTCCGCCCTCCGGCTGCAAAAACGCCTCGATGCTTTGGAGAGCTGGTCCGAACGCCAGTTCGGCGCCCGCGGACGGGGGGTGGCCGGCGCTGCCCTGACGGCTACCCTCATCTTCTGTGTCGGCCCCATGGCAGTCATCGGTGCGCTGGAGGACGGCCTCGGCATCTCTTCCAGCATCCTTTTCGCCAAATCGGCCCTGGACGGGCTTACCTCCATCGCCCTTTCGGCCACGGCGGGTCCCGGCGTTATCCTGGCCGTCCTTCCCCTCCTCCTCTATCAGGGCGGGATTTCCCTCCTGGCCGACTTTCTCCAGCCCCTCCTTACCCCGCCAGTCCTGAGCGCCCTCAGCGCCGCCGGCGGACTTCTCATCGCTGCCATCGGGCTGAACATGACGGGGGCGACCCGCCTTTCCGTGGCCGATCTTTCGCCGGCCCTCATTCTGGCTCCCGTGCTGGCAGGGGTGGCCGCGCCATGGCTCTAGACTTTTTGCCCTTCCCCTTGACGGAGGCAGAAGCTGTCTCCCTTGTGCTGGGCCTCCTGGGTTTCGGGCTGGCCATCCTTTCCCTTGCCCTGCTGCTGCGGACCCGGCGCTGGCTCCACCGCTGGAGAAAGCTTTTGCCCCTGCGCTCACCGGAAGAACTTCTGCAGCTCCTGGAACGCCAGCAGGCGGACCTGGCCGCCCAGCGCCAAGCCCTGGCCCAGCTGGCGGCATCCCTGGAGAGCCACGAAGCCCGTTTCGGCAATCTCCTCCAGCCTCCCCGCGTCTTGCACTACGCAGCCTTCGGGGAGGGCCATCCCTGGAGCTTTACCATCCTTTTCGCCGACGAGCTGGGCAACGGTTTTCTCTTGACCTCCATCCAGGGGCGGGAGGAAGGCCGGCTTTACGCCAAGATCCTCCAGGAAGGCCGTTCGCCCCAGCCCCTCTCGCCCGAGGAAATTCTCCTTCTCCAGCAGGCAGGAATTTTGCCGTCGGCGCAGAAACTCTCCAGGGCACATCCTTAGCGATGGTCTTCTTTCCAATAACCACAGAACAGGGAGGGTATCATGGGGAAAAAGCCCACACACATCACGCTCATGTGGGTGCCTGAGGGTCTTAGCCCCACCGTTATCCTCCGCATTCCCTACTGGCTCCTGAAAACCCTCTTGATCGCCTCCGTGGTCGTTGCCGTGGGGACCGGCGTGGCGGCCCGCCACTACCATCAGGTGGAGCAAGAAGCCATGCAGCTGCAGGTGTGGAAAACTGTGACCCAAGAGCAGACCTCGGAACTGGCCCACCTGAACCAAAAGCTGCAGGCCCTGGAAACCCAGCTGGCCGAGCTGGAGCTCCAGGCCGACGGCCTCATGGAGCAGCTGAGCCCCTCTCACCGCCCCAGCTCCTCTTTGCAAGCCACGGCCCGGCCCCCCGGGCCTGTCCCCATCCTCCAAATCAATCCTCTGGCGGGGGTGGGAGGGCCACCCGTGGATTTGCCGCAGCAAGCGACGCAGCTGGCCCAGGTGGCTACCCGTCTCGAGAAGCAGTACCAGAACCTGTCCATTCTCCTCCAAGATGCCCAGGAGGAAGCCCGCCGCTTCCCGGACCAATGGCCTGTGGCAGGCGTCATCACCTCCTCCTTCGGCACCCGCAGGGATCCCCTGAGCCGCCGGCTCCAGTTCCACGCCGGCCTCGATTTGGCGGCTCCCTACGGCAGCGCCGTGACGTCGGCCGCTGCCGGGGTAGTCACCTTTGCCGGGTACCGGCCCGGCTACGGCTATACCGTGGTGGTCCGCCATACCGCCTCCCGCGAAACCCTCTACGCCCACCTGAGTCGGGTCCTGGTGAAGCCGGGCCAGGAGGTGGACAAGGGTCACCTCATCGGCCGGGTGGGATCCAGCGGCCACAGCACCGGGCCCCACCTCCATTTTGAGGTCCATGAGTCCGGAACGCCGGTGGACCCCTACCCTTACCTGACCGGCCAGAGGTATGCTTTCCTGGCAGGAAACCGCTGAAGGAGTGACGGGATGCGGAAACGATCGCCTCGGCCCGAGCAGGTAGACTCCATCGTGGGCCCAGGGACGGTCCTTAAAGGGACGGTCCAATCGCAGGGAGCCATCCGGGTCGAAGGGCAGGTGGAAGGCGCCATCATCACCGAGGGAGACGTCTTTATCGGTGAGACGGCACGGGTGAAGGCGGAGGTCCGCGGCCGCCATGTGGCAGTTGCCGGCGAGGTAGTGGGCAACGTCCATGCCCAGGAACGGCTCGTCATCGGATCCAAAGGGCTCCTGCAGGGGGACTTCTGGGCCCCCAAGCTGGTGGTGGAAGAGGGCGGCCGCTTTGAAGGCAAGGCCCGCATGACCGAGGGCACCCCTCAGAAAGGCGAAGTCGTCTCCGGTGAAAACTAGCCAATCGGTCACCGTCATTTTGAATCCCAAGGCGGGGGCAGGGCGAGCCCTGCGCGCTTGGCAGGCCCTCCAGCCCCAATTCCGGCAACAGTTCCGCCACGTGGCTTATGAAGAAACGGAGGCCCCCGGCCACGCCACCTTTCTGGCGCAGGAAGCCGTCCGCCGCGGTACGGACTTGGTGGTGGGCGTGGGCGGGGACGGAACCCTTCACGAAATCGTCAACGGCATGCTGCCGGGAGACACCCCCCTGGGCGTCCTTCCCTTTGGAACCGGCAATGATTTCGCCCGGGGCCTCCAGATTCCGAGAAACCTAAAGGGAGCATGGGACGTCCTGGCGGCAAGACGCCAGCGGCGTATCGACCTGGGACGGGTCCATGGCCAGTACTACATCCAGATCGCCGGTACGGGCTTTGATGCTATGGTGGCCGAAAGGGTCAACGAAGGAGGGCGGGCCGGCACAGGTCCCGTGACCTATGTGACCACCCTCCTGCGGGTGCTGCTGCGATACCAGAACCAGCCGCTGCAGTTGGAGGCGGAGGAAAAGGTGGCGGGGAAGGCCCTCCTGGTGGCGGTGGGCAACACCACCCACTACGCCGGCGGCATGAAGATGTGCCCTGAGGCGGATCCCGAAGACGGGCTTTTGGATTGGATCTGGCTAGGGGATCTCACCCGCCTGGAAATCCTGCGGGCCTTGCCCTTGGTCTTCACCGGGCGGCACATCCACATATCCAAGGCCCGGCGTGGAAGGGCTCCGGCCGTCACCATCCATGGTCCCAGCCACCTGCCCGTCCATGCCGATGGGGAGGTGGTGGGCCACCTCCCGGCCACCTTTGAAGCGGTGCCCCAGGCCCTTACGGTCCTGGCGCCCTCCTAGGGTTTTCTGGTGAGACCGCCCCAAATGGGCGGCGGCGACCCATAGGGATTCCGTCATCACCTCGGCCAGGCGCATGACAGTGCTGAGGCGGGTGCTCTGGAGAATCATGTATTCCAGAGCTCCAGCGGCGTTGACGGTCCCCGTCATGCTGACGTGCCCCACGGGCGGAAGGTTTTTCTTCACCCCTGCGCCCGGCCAAAGGGGCCCCTTCAGGCAGTGGATGCTCCCCACCGTTTCCAGGCGTCCCAGGCAGGCATCTACCGCCACCAGCGGCCGGCGGCTATGGGATGTGCGGATCTCTTCCACGACATGGGGAAGATTCACCGCATGCACCGGATCGTGGATGGTGCCCCATACAGTCCAGGGGAATCCTTCCGCCTCCAGCATCCAGCCCACCAGGGGCCCAAGGGAGTCTCCGCTGGAACGATCCGTGCCGATGCAAAGGAGGATCGGACGACCGGCCAGCCCCTCCTGGGCCATGGCCGATTGCAAAAACCTCGCCACGGCCGCCCCCAACGCCTCATGGCCCAGCGGTTCATCCCAATGTACCCGGATCGACTCCTGCCCCCCTGCTTCCCATGCCACCGAGTCTCCATCCCCGTGGCAGTCTATGCTCAGCGGTTTTTCCTCATACACGGGGGCAACGGACCATACCTTTGGCGTGTGAACAGCTCTTTTCTCGACTCCTTGACAGTAGCAGCCATTCTCGTGGGCACCGTGGTGGGAGCTGGGTATGCTTCAGGAAGGGAACTCTGGGAATTCTACGCCGCCTACGGGCCGGTGGGCCTCTTCTCCTCCTTTGCCACCGGCCTTCTCATCGGTTTTGCCGGGTATCGAGCCCTCTCCCGCAGCCCCGACGCCCGCAGCTATGCCTCCTTCTCGGCAGGTTGGCCCAGCTCCCTCGCCCTGGCCCTTGACGCCGTGGGGACTCTCTTTCTCGTGGTGACTTTGGCGGCCACCATCGCGGCCGCCGCCGCCCTGGCCTCATCGATACGGGGGCTCGGCTTCACCCAAGGCCTCCTCCTTTTTGCTTTCCTCATCGGACTTCTGTCCCTGCGGGGCGTGAGGAGCCTGGCACCTGTCCACGGCCTTCTGGTCCCTTACATCATCCTCTTTTTCATCACCCTCCTGATCAAGGAAGGCAGCCTGGCGCTCCCGGAAAGGGAGCCCAGCCCCGCCCTCCCCTTTCCCTTCGTCTGGGCCGCCATCCTTTATGCCGCTTATAATTTTCTCCCGGCCCTGGGAGCCCTCTTGGCCCTCGATCCTGACCTGAAGATCAGGGGACACCA
>JASBVX010000094.1 GCA_029960865.1 Bacillota bacterium
GGTGCCAACCTCTTTCTATCTCTATCCCCATCCCTCTCCGCCCTACACCCTAAAGCTCCCCGAAGGTCTTCTTGCCGGCCACAAAGGTGGCCCGCACTTTGATGTCCTGCAAACCCTGGGGTTCCACCTCGAAAGGGTTCTTCTCCAGGATCACCAGATCGGCGCTGTACCCGGGTAGAAGCCTTCCCCGCTCCCCTTCGGCCCCCATGGCGTAGGCCCCTCCATAGGTATAGAGGTGAAGGGCCTCTTCAAGAGGGAGCTTTTCCTCGGGCTGCCAGCCCCCTTGCGGCTCCCCCTTATCATCCTGCCGCAGGAGGGCCGCCTGCACCCCTTCCAGGGGGTTGAGGGGTTCGATGGGGCAGTCGGAGCTGAAGGCCAAAGGCACCCCGGCCTCAAGAAGGCTCTTCCAGGCATAGGAACTCTTGGCCCGCTCCGCCCCTACCCTCTTCTCGATTATGGGGAGATCGCTTCTCACAAACCGGGGCTGCACATCCCCCACCATCCCCAGCGCCGCCATGCGGGAAAACTGGGACGGCTCCATGATCTGGCAGTGGATGAGGCGCGGGCGAAACACAGCCGCCGGCCCCTCTCCCCAAAGGCCTTCCCCTTCCAGCCGCTCCTTCACCTTGGCGACGTTTTGCAGGACCTGTTCCGCCGCCCTATCCCCGATGGCATGGATACACACGCCGATGCCGGCCCGGAAAGCCTCTTCGAGGGCTCCTTCCAGATCCTCATCCGCCCAAAGAAGAAGCCCCCTATTCCCGGGGTCATCGCTGTAAGGCTCCAAAAGGGCTGCCGTCCTTCCGCCAAGGGAGCCGTCGGTGAAGGCCTTGGCCTCACCGTAAAGGAAGAGGTCAGAGCCGGGGCGTCCACGAAGACCTGTCCCGACTCCCCTCTCCTTGGCAAGGGACAAAAGCTCCACAGGAAAATCCCACGAAACTCGTACAGGCAGGCGCCCTTCTTCCGCCAGCTCCCCGTATACCGTCTCCACATCTTCGAAGGAGGGATGGCCGTCGGTGGGATAGACATCGCGGCTGCCATCGTTGGTGTGGAGGGTGGTGATGCCCACCCGGGCAGCCTCCAAGGCGCCCCGTACGACATGTTCCTTCCACTGGCTGCGAGACGGGGAAGGCATGGCTCCCGCCACCCAAGCGATGGCTCCTTCCCGGAGGGTACCTGTGGGATAGCCCTCCTCATCCAGATCCACCAGAGAAGGAGGAAGTTCCCTTTTTCCGGGCCAGACCCCGGCCGCCTTAAGGGCCGCCGTATTGGCCAGGGCCACATGGCCGCAACGCCGCCGGAGGAGAAGGGGCCGGTCCCCGGTGACGGGATCCACATCCTGGCGCCGGGGCAGGCGGCCTTCGGCAAAGCGGGCGTCATCCCAGCCGTGGCCAAAGATCCAGCCCTCCCCCGGCGCTCCCTTCACCTTTTCTATCAGCTCCCCGACGCTTTCCACCTGGGTGAGGTCCAGCTCCTGAAGAAGCTTTCCCAGCATGAAAAGATGGAGATGGCTATCGATGAAACCCGGCATGATAAACCCAGCGCCGGCATCCACCACCTCGGTGTGGGGCTGGCGCAGGGCCAGGATCTCCTCGCGGCTTCCCACCGCCGCCACTTTGCCCCCCTGGATGGCCAGGGCCTCCCCCGTGGGTAGTCCCTTTCCCGGCCATACCACGCCTCCCAGAAGGATCCACTCCACGCTTAAATCTCCTTTCTCCTTTTTCATTGGACACTGAGGTTCTCCCTTCCTTCCCCTTCAACCCGTGGCCTCTTTTTCCGCTTTTTCTCATATAAGAAACCAGGCAGGATTTCCACAGGGCTGCCCCGAAGAAAGCTAAGGTTTATCAATACGAAGGAGGAGTTGGCTTGAAGCGTTTACCCTGGCTAACCTTCACCGTCCTGACGGCAGCCCTTTTGATGTTCACTGCCTGCGGCGGGGGATCCCCCAGCGGTACCGGCAGCGAAACCACCACCGCCGATCAGGTGCTCCATGACTGGCTGACCACCGACCCCAAGACCTTTGATGTCCAGGGCGATACCACCATCGCCGTCTACGAGATGGGGCGCAATCTCTTCAGCACCTTGCTGCGGTACAAGAAAGGCTCCCTGGAGCTGGAGCCGGAGCTCCTCGCCAAGATGCCCGAGATCTCTCCCGATGGCCTGACCTATTCCTTTGAGCTCAAGGATGGCATCGTCGCCTCCGACGGCACGACCCGCCTCACCGCCCACGATGTCCTTTTCACCATCAAGCGCATGCTGGATCCGGGCGGCAATGGCGCCAGCCCCTGGCTCTTCGAACCCATCAAAGGAGCTAAAGACTTCATGGAAGGAAAGGCCCAGGACATCCCCGGGGTCATCGTCCAGGACGACACCCACTTCCAGATCATTCTGGAGGCACCCTACGCTCCTTTCCTCCAGTACCTGGCGGTGCCCGCCGCCTCCATCTACATCGAGTCCCTGGTGACGGCCGCCGGTGAGAACTGGGCGACCCAACCGGTGGGAACCGGCCCCTTCTACCTGGACAGCTACGCCCCCGACCAGAAGATCGTCCTCAAGAAGAACCCTCACTACTTCGAAGCAGGCCTTCCCAAGCTGGACGCCGTCGAGATCCGCATCATCCCCGATGAGGCGACCGGCCTTTTGGACTTCGAAAAGGGCACTTTCGACATCACCTCCATCCCCGATACCGATTTCGATCGCATCACCGCGTCGGGGAAGTACACCATCCTGAAGAACGACGCCCTCAACACCTATTTCTTCCTCCTCAACATGGATAACCCACAGTTCGCCGATATCAGGGTGCGCCAGGCCATCGCCATGGCCATCGACAAGGAAAAGATCGTCCAGACCCTTTTGGGTGGCCGGGGCAGTGTCGCTCATGCCTTCGTGACCCCCGGCATTCCCGGCGCCTTGCCCGCCGGCCAGGGACCGGCCCTCCCCTACGACCCGGAGAAGGCCAAGGCTCTGGTGGAAGAGGCAGGGGCCAGCGGCAAAACCATCACCATCTGGCAGATCGGGAAAGCCGGCGATTCCGCCAGCAACACCAACCTGGCCATCCAGGAGATGCTGCGGGGCATCGGTTTGGAGTTGAAAGTGGAGATTCGGGACCGCTCCGCCTACTTCGAGGCCCGGGCTAAGGGGGAAATCCCCGGTTACCAGGGCAACTGGTGGGCCGACTTCCCCGATCCCGACAACTACCTTTGGACCTTCTTCCATAGCTCCAGCTCCCAGCGGTATTCCAGCAACTATCAGAACCCTGAGGTGGATGCCCTTTTGGAAGCCGCCCTCGTCTCCAGCGATCCCAAGGAAAGGGCCCGCCTCTACCAGCAGGTGGAGGACATCGTGGTGGGGGAAGACGTGGCGGTGGTGCCCCTCTACCACCTCCAGCAGTTCCGGGCCCTCCAGCCCAACGTGAAAGATGTGGTCATGTATCAGACGGGTTTGGTGGATTATCGCTGGACCTACAAGGAAAGCCGCTGAGAAGGATTCCCCGGGGCGCATCGCCACAAGCGATGCGCCCCTTTCTGTGAGGTGAACCGAACCGATGCTTCGCTATGCCATCCGGCGGCTCCTCTGGGCCATTCCCGTCCTCGTCGGGGTGACCCTGGTCACCTTCATCCTTCTCCATATCGTCCCGGGGGACCCTGCCCTCAACATGCTGGGAGAGCACCCTGACCCCCAAACGGTGGAAAAGCTGCGGCGCCAGTTAGGTCTGGATCGACCCCTTCCCCAGCAGTACTGGGACTTTCTTTCCCACGCAGCCGTAGGGGATCTGGGGACCTCTTACTACCGCAAAGTTCCTGTCACCCAGCTCATCGCCCAGCGCTTTCCCGTCACGGCCACCATCGCCCTCTCGGCCATGGCCGTGGGGGCTGCCCTGGGCCTTTCCACCGGCATCCTGGCGGGGGTGCGCCACCGCACCTTCTGGGATACCGGGAGCATGGCGGTGGCCCTGGCCTTCATCTCGGCCCCCATTTTCTGGACAGCGCTTCTGGCCCAGCTTCTCCTGGGTTTCCGGTGGGGCATCCTCCCCATCTCAGGGTGGGAAGGCCCCATCTACGTGGTGATGCCCGCCCTGGTCCTGGGGACCCGCTATGCCGCCTCCATCGCCCGTTACACTCGCTCCAGCCTCCTGGAAGTGATCCGGCAGGATTACATCCGGACGGCCCGGGCCAAAGGCCTGGGGGAGCGGGTCATCATTTACCGCCATACGCTGAAAAACGCCCTCATTCCCGTGGTGACCATCATGGGGTTGGAGCTGGGGGGCCTTTTGACGGGTTCCATTCTCACGGAAACCATCTTCGGAATCCCAGGTCTCGGCCTTTTGACCCTCGATGCCCTCACCAGCCGCGACATGCCGTTGGTCCAGGGAACCGTCGTCTTTACCGCCTTTGTCTTCGTCATCAGCAACCTCGTGGTGGATCTCTCCTACGCTTGGCTCAATCCCCGCATCCGCTACGCATGAAAGGAAGTTTTGCGTGAAGGAAAGGGCAGAACATTTCTGGTGGGACCTGGCAAGGCGGCTCCTGAGAAGGCCGGTGGCCGTGGTCTCCCTCTTCTTCATTGCCGCGCTGGTGCTGGTAGCCATTTTTGCTTCCTTTTTGGCCCCGGCCAACCCTAACCAGCAAGAACTCTTAAGCCGCCTGGCCCCGCCAGGATCCCCCAGCGATTTCACCCGCACCGGCACCTTCATCCTGGGATCCGATCAGGTGGGCCGGGACATCCTCTCCCGCATCCTTTACGGTTCCCGCATCTCCCTGGCGGTGGGCCTGGTGGCGGTCTCCATCGAGCTCTTCCTGGGAACCCTCATGGGGGCTTTGGCCGGCTACTTCGGCGGCTGGGTCGATACGGCCATCATGCGGCTGGCCGACATCATGTTCGCCTTCCCCAGCCTCCTTTTCGCCATCGCCGTCATGTACGCCCTGGGCCCCAGCCTCTTCAACGTCTTCGTGGCCTTGGGCGTAACGGGCTGGGCGGGCCTGGCGCGCCTGGTGCGGGGGGAAGTGCTGCGCCTCAAAACCCAGGAATTCGTCGAAGCAGCCAAAGCCGCCGGTTCCACCCACGGCCGCCTGATTCTGAAGCACATCCTCCCCAACGCCGTGGCCCCCCTCATCGTGGCGGCCACCTTAGGGATCCCGGGGGCCATTATGGGGGAAGCGGCCCTTTCCTTCCTGGGTCTGGGCGTCCAGCCTCCCACCCCCAGCTGGGGAAGCATGATCTACGAAGCCCGCTCCTACATCCGGGTGGCGCCCTGGTTTTCCATCTGGCCGGGTCTGGCCATCATGGCGACAGTCTTCGCCTTCAACCTCCTGGGAGATGCCCTCAGGGACATCCTGGACCCGAGGCTTCGCCAGTGATCAACGGATGATGAGGCGGGTCACTTCGACGACCAGGAAGGCGGCCGGCGCGAAAAAAAGCTGGGCCAAAAGGGTGCCGGCGATCTTGGTGACGGCAAGGAGGGCCGCCATGGAGTACACCTGGCCTTGAGGCCGCCTTCCCTCCAGCACCTGATCGGTGACGAGGGCGGCCACCGGATCCACGAAAAGGACGAAGAGCACCGTGGCTCCCCCGTTGATCACCCCCGACAGCTGGCTGGCGGTGGTGCGAAAGGCCGGCACCAGGGAACCGGCGTAGAGGGCGGCGGGGACTCCAGTGGTGTAGATGGCCGTGATGAGGATGTTGAGGAGGAGAAACCCCCAGGGGAGCCCGGCCAGGCTGAGGTTTCGCCACGTCTGCGGGGTGGGGGGTTTCACCTTTTGCCAGGCCGACTTCAGGGTATCGGGGCGCAGGACAGAAAAAATGAGGGGAAGAACCGACCCGGCCCGGTCGAAGCGGCGGATGCCGGCGGTGAAAATGCGGACGAAGGAGGGAATGAAGAAAGCTCCCAGGACTGCCCCAAGCGTGGCGGCCAAAAGAAACCAGCGGAATTCTCTCAAGAGCCCCTGATGGTCGCCCCGCAAAAGGGCCAAGTCCACCAAG
>JASBVX010000095.1 GCA_029960865.1 Bacillota bacterium
ATCCCTCCTTCCTCATGGTGGCACATATCCCCGGGACCGGCCTCATAGGGTTAGCCGTGAAGGGAGGGCGGTCGGGATGGGTTGGCCCCGAAGAAGTGCCGGATGGGTCATGGCAGGCGTTTTGGTGATGCTTCCCCTTCTCTCCGCATGCGGAAGCCTTTTCAGCACAGCCGATCAGGGGATGACCCTGGATATTCTGGCCCAGCGGATCGATCAGCTGGAGGCCGAGGTGAGCCAGCTGGAAGCCCAGCTGACGGCCCTGGCGGCCCAAGCGCCTGCCGGTGAAAAGCCGGTGCAGGCGGGAGGAGGCACCCTGGCCGTGGTGACGGCCGATGTGCTGAACGTGCGCCAGGCACCCTCGGCGGACAGCGAACGAGTGGGCGTCCTCATGCGGGGAGCCCGGGTCCAGGTGGAAAAGGTGGAAGGCGACTGGACCCAGGTCAACTTCAACAACACCTTGCGCGGCTGGGTAGCATCCCAGTATCTGTCGGCCGATTCAGGTCGCTGATGGGGGGCGATGGGGGGGCTTAAAAGGAGGCCGGGAGCCATGGCGGGTTATCTTTCGCCCTCAGGGTGTTGCCCTGTGGGCGAACTTTTTGTATGGTTCTTTTGCTGATATTGACGCCTGCTAGCAACCTGCGTAGAATGGCGTCGATTCATACAATCAGGGTCCTGGTTTTCGCTGAAAGGGTTGGGGCAACGGTCGGCCTCGCCGGCCATTGAGCCCGACTTCTCCCCCGGGGCGAAAACAAAGGCCCCGTCCGGTCTGAAAGGGCCGGAAAGATGAACCTACAAGGGGGGGTTTTTTTATGGCCACCGTTTTCAGCAACCACGAGACCACCGGACGCCATATCCTGCTGGATGTGTGGGATGTGGACTTCCAGACCCTGAACGATCTCACTCGGGTGCGCCAATGGATGGTGGAGGCGGCCCAGGAGAGCGGTGCGACCATCGTGGATGCGGCGTTCCATCGGTTTCCGGAGCAGGGGTTCAGCGGCGTGCTGGTGCTCGGCGAATCCCATATCTCCGTCCACACCTTCCCGGAACATGGGTACGCTTCCTTCGATGTCTACACCTGCGGGGAGACCCTCGACCCATCGGTGGCCTGCGCCTATCTGGTGCAGAAGATGGGGACCCATCGCTACTTCACCCGCCATTTCGTGCGGGGCATGGCCCAGGGGATCGAGGAACGCACGCCGACGGTGGCCATGGAGTCCTGAACTGCGTCTGGGGAACAGGGGGCGGCAGGGGCGACCCTGCCGCCCCTTCTTTTTGATTGTCCTATGTTCCCCGGTGTGGGAGTATAGTGGGCAAGAGGGGGCAAGCTCGATGCCGCCATCCTTTGCTGATGAAGCGGACGAAACCCGCATCATCCGCCCTCCCGATGGCCAGGAAGTGCAGGTGCGGGCCGTCCTGAGGGAAATCTATGAGGCCTTGGCGGAAAAGGGATATGATCCCATTCGCCAGCTGGCTTCCTATCTCACGACCGGCGAACCGGTCTACATCACCGCCCACAAAGGGGCGCGGGTGAAAGCGGCCCGCTTGGACCGGAATGCGGTGCTGGAGGAACTCCTGCGCCAGTACCTTACATGAACCCCCGTCCGTTGCGGCCATACTAGGTGGCGACACCCTCTGGAAATGGGGAGATGCTATGAGAGCCACCGGAATAGTGCGCCGTATCGACGATCTGGGGCGCATTGTGATTCCCATCGAGATTCGCCGCGATATGAATATTCGGGATGGAGATCCCCTGGAAATCTATGTGGCCGCCAGCGGCGAGGTGATCCTCAAAAAGTATTCCGCCATCGCCGACATGAAAGAGTTCGTCCAGGGGATGGCCCAATCCCTCCACGACACCACCGGCCACCTGGCCCTCATCACCGACCGGGACGAGGTGGTGGCGGCGGTGGGCAGCCAAGAGCGCACCTGGGAAGGCAAGGCGGTGGGGGAGGTGGTCCTGGGGGCCATGGAAAACCGGGAGACCCTCCTTTTCACCCCGAAGGACCACCACGAGGGCTCTCTTTTGGGTGATCAGCCCTCTTGCCCTTTTCCCAGCGAGGTCATCGTGCCTATCGTCATCGGGGGGGACCCTGTGGGGGCGGTCATTCTGGCCTCGGAAGACGCCGAACGGGAAGTATCCCAGCTGGAGGTGAAGCTGGCCCAGACGGCAGCTGGCTTTATGGCCAGGCATCTGGAGGAATAAGCCGCTCCAGCCACCTCTCCAGGCTCCTATGTTTGAGATGGGCCAGCCGCCAGGCGGGAGGCGTCACGGGAATCCGGGTTGCCTCTTCGATGTGGCGGAAGAAGCGCACCAGGTGGCGGGGAGCCAGGGGATGGCCCAGGGTAGTCACAAAAAGGTGGGAGGCGCGGGTCGGACGTTCCCTGTGCAGATAGCGGGTGAGGGCTTCCGCCAGCTCCAGGGAGAATTCCGCCTCGGGCTCTTCCCAGGAAGGGACCGGCAGGGGCCACCGCAGCCTCCGGGCCTTGAGGTCCACATGCTCCGGCCGCAGGGCAATCACTTGGGGGAGGGGCGGAGCCCACTCCCAGAAGAGATGGAAGAGGGCCCGGTCCCGGAGGGGGGTGGCGCTGATCCAGAAGGACCCCAGGGCCCGTTCCTTCAAGCTGGCGGTAAAGAGGTGTTCACCGTCCCCGGGCAACGTCGTTTCCCCCCTGGCCCTTAGTCTTGGGAGGCGGGGAAAGGGCCATGCCCGAGAAAGAGCGGCGGGAATGCCGGATGATGGCATCTACTTGGGGATGGAGAGGATACGGGGTGAAGGCGTGCGCTGGCCTTGTCGGCCCCGCTCCTGGATGAAGAGATGGCCCTGGCCGTCCCAGAGGCCCAAAAGGATCTCCTTTTCGCTCCGCACGCCGTTCTCTTCCAGGATCCGGCGCAGATTTTCGGGGGTCCAGCCGTGCTTTTTCAAGCTGGAGAAGACCAGCTCCCCATCCATGATCACCGGTTCGGGCAGGTCTTCTTCCGGCGGGGCCAGCTTCAGGTCTTGGGTGCGGACGGGGCGGGCCATGGACTTGGGCACGACGCTCAAACGGCCGGAGGGCTCCAGGACGGCGTACTCCACATCTTCCACCCGCGGCATGTTTTGCAAGCGCAGGTGGGAGAGAAGCTCATCCAGGTTCATCCTCTGGCGGCTGAGCTCCTCCATCTGGACCACCCCCTGGCGGATCACCACGCTGGGCATGCCCCCCAAGAGCCTCCGCAGGCCCCTGGATTTCAGCATGGCCCAGCTCAAAAGGATCTGGATCAGGGCCAGGGTGACCACCGGCACCAGGCCTGCCAGGACCGGCATCTTTTCATCCTCGATGGTGATGACGGCGGCATCGGCCACCATGAGAAAGATCACCAGATCCATGGGGGTCAGGGAAGAGACTTCCCGCTTACCCATGAGCCGCACTAGGATCAGCAGGACGGCAAAGAAAAGCAGGGAACGGCCAAACATGAGCAAAGACAGCTTGCCCGTGGACACGGTGTGAACCTCCCTCCTCAGTCTGCGCCATCTTCTTCGTTCCCCTCGCCCTGGCAGGTATTGCCATCCCCTATCCCGAATGGTGTATGGGAAAAGATGGAAAGGAGCGATGGGATGGGGAGGAAAGGGCTGGCGGCGGTGTGGTCCTTGGGCTTCCTCCTGGTCCTGGCAGGCTGCCTCGGGAAGGACCGGGAGGAGCCCTTCACCCTGGAGCTCTACGTGCAGGAGGTGAACCGGTTCGATCCTCTTCCTGCGGCTCGGGTGGAGGAAAAGAAGGCTTGGGGGCGCCGGGTGCAGGGCTGGGTGGTGTGGCAAAGGGAGCGGTTCTTGCAGCCTGCCGGGGAAGGAGCTTGGCCCCTTTATGGGGATGGGCGACCCCGTGTCCTCCCTGGGGCCAGTTTCCTGGAGCCCTCCCTTCGGGCCGTGAAGGGGGAGGCAGGGGTCGTCCAGGTCCTGGCCGGGGATGTGGCGTTGTCTTTGCGCCCTGGGGAGGAGCGGCGGCTTCTCTTCACGGGCGAAGGCGTCTTCGTGGACGAAGATGGGGAACGATGGCAAGCGGCTTTGGCAGGGGCCCTCAGCCGGGAGGAACCCCTGGCGGTATGGACCCTGCGCCTGCGGGAGGGGGTAGCGCCATGAGGCACCAGGCGCTGTTTCTTTTGTTCCTCCTGGCTGCGCAGCTCTTCTCCTTTCCCGCAGAGGCCGCGTCCCCGGAGAAGGCTCCCCTTTTGCTGGTGGCTTCCGTGACGGCGGGGGTGGACATGTGGGAAAAGGGGCGGGGAGGACTTTGGCAAACCCTTCAGCGGGACGGCTATGAGGCGGGGAAAAACCTCTTCCGGTGGTGGCCGGAGCCCAGGGATGCGTCCTTACGGGTCCTGGCCCTTGATCTGGCCGCCGAGGTGGAGGCGATTCGCCGCCAGACGGGCAAGCCGGTGGATATCCTCGCCTATTCCACCGGAGGCCTGGCGCTGCGGTGGTTTCTGGAACATGAGGCAAAGCCAGGCATGATAGGCCGGGTGATCTTTTTGGCGGTGCCTCAGGAAGGAAGCTTTGGGGCGGAAAAGCTCTGGGTGGCCGCCTGGGGCCGGAAGCTTGCCGGAGACGTGGCGGCCCAACTGCCCCGGGCCATGGCCCGGGCTTCCCTCCTCCTTTCCGAAACCCCGGAGGCACGCCGGGAAAGGCTTTTGCGGGAAGCCCGGGAGGGCTGGCAGGAAGGGGAGGAGGGCCTGATGCGCCGGGCGATCCTGCACCTCTGGCTGGACGACATGGCCCTTTTTCTGGCACGGGAAAAGCTGGGCCCCCAAAAAGGGGAGGCCGCCACCTACCGGCAATACCTCATGCAGGATCCTGCCCTCCTGGAGCCCCTCTGGTCCCTTCCCGCCTCCCCTGAAGAAGACCTTGCGCCCGGCTACATCATCAGCTTGGCCCTGCAGGCGGTGGAACCGGCGACGGCCATCGCCCAGGGGCTGGCCGAGAGCAAACCTCCGGCCCCCGATGCCATGACCCTCCTCACCGGAGCTGCCGACGGGCTGGCCAAAGGGAGACTTGGGGCCGTCCTCTGGTCCAGCCTGAAGGCCTGGCTGGGACAGTGGGCCCAGGAGGCCCTCAAGAAGCTGGGGAGGCCCGCCCTGGGGGTGGGGGCCCGCTGGGGGGCGGCGGAGGCGGCCCGGCGGTGGTGGTCTCTGACGGCGGAAAGTCCCATCTTGAAGGAAGTCCTGCCGCAACGGGCCCCCCATCCCCTGGCGGAGGGAAAAAGCCTGGAGGGAAACCTCTTTCTCAAGAGATGGAACGACACCGGTCTTCCCTTTCCGGAGGGGGTCTATGCCGTGACGCTGGCGGGGGAAACGTGGGACATCATTCCCGGCACACCCCCGGGGGCCCATGACGGCCTCGTTTCCGTGGCGGCCACCCGTTTGCCCCAGGGGAAGGAACGGGCGTTCCACCGGCTGGAAGGTGCCCTTTCCGCCACCCATTTCTATCTCCCATGGGCTCCGCAGGTGCGGTGGCTCCTGAGGGATCTGATGAGCACCCCAGGCTATGGGGAGGTATCGCTCCCTGCGGAAAGGACCGCCGGCACTCCGCCGCCTGCCCATCCTCCCGTGGCTTTCCCCAGCCCCACGGTGGAGGAGGCGGAGGAATCCGAGGAAGAGGACGGCCTGCCCCTCATCCGGGTGGTGCTCCGCACCAAAGAAACGACCCGCTGGAAGGAAGAAGGGCCCGCCCATCGGGTCTGGTTCTGGGATTTCGGCGATGGATCCCGGGAAGAGGCAGTGGGACCGGCCTACGCTTCCATGGAGGCGGTCCATCGCTACAAGGCGCCGGGCCATTACGTGGTGCAGGCGGAGGCCTGGGATACGGAAGACAAGCTGATCCGCCGGGTGGTCTTCCCGGTGGATGTCCAGGAGGCGGGGGAGGAACACCGGTTTCCGGTGGTGTCGGCCCTCCGACCCCAGGTGAACCTGCAGCTCTCCGGCCCCGACGTGTGGGT
>JASBVX010000096.1 GCA_029960865.1 Bacillota bacterium
CCTCTTTCCCCACATGACGGTCTTCGAGAATGTGGCCTTTGGCCTGAGGATGGGGAAGGCCCCTTCTCTCGAAATACGGCGCAGGGTGGAAGAAGCCCTCTTCATGGTGGGCCTGGAGGGCATGGCGCAACGAAAGCCCCACCAGCTCTCAGGGGGTCAGCAGCAGCGGGTGGCCCTGGCCAGGTCCCTTGTCCTGCGGCCCCGCCTTCTCCTCCTGGATGAACCCTTAAGCGCCCTGGACCGAAAGATCCGGCAGGAAATGCAGGAAGAACTCCGCCGCCTCCAAAGGGAGACGGGGGTTACGGCCATCATGGTAACCCACGACCAGGAGGAAGCCCTCTCGGTAGCGGACCACCTCCTGGTGATGGCCGATGGCCAGGTGCGCCAGGAAGGGAATCCCTGGGAAGTCTACAGCCGGCCCCAGGACCCCATGGTGGCTTCTTTCCTGGGGGGCGCCAACTTTTTTACCGGCATGCTTGGGCAAAGGGGGGGGCGGTGGTGGGCCCATGCCGGCCCTGTCGCCTTTCCCCTGGAAGAGGAAGACCCCCTCTTTCAGGAGGGGATGGCCCTTCGTTTCATGATCCGGCCCGAGGACTTGCGGGTGGGAAAGAAACCTTCTCCCGATTCCTCCCTGGTGAGCGTTCCTTCCCGGCTCCAGGATAAGATCCTCTTGGGTCCCACGGCCCTCTTGCTCTGGCAGGTGGGGGATCAGGTGTGGCGTTCCCTCGCCCTTTCCCCCCAGGTAGCCGATATTTCTCCCAGGGAAGAGGTTTACCTGGCCTTTCACCCCCGGGAAGTCCTGTGGTACCTTCCTCACGAAGGAGAGCCTGAACCGTGATGCCCCATCGGGCCTGGAACACCTGGGATGTTGCCTACCCCGCTTCTTTCGTCCATCTCCCCAGCGGCCTCTTCGTCCGGGTGGCCGCCTACAGCACCAAGGAAAACCGCTATGTCGACTTTGGCGGGGGAAAGGGGGTGACCTACGGGCCCCATGCCCTGGACGGATCCTTTGCCGCCTGCTGGCTTCACCTGGCGGCGACCCGTCTGAAGGTCAGCTTTTCTCGCCCCGATCCCTTCGCCTTCGTGGGGAAGATGGCGCTGGAAGAAGCGGGGGAGTGGCCTCTTCGCTTCTGGTTCTTCCTCTGGGTGGGCTTTGGACCCACCCGCCAGGAAGAAGGCCCGGAAGGCACCCTTCGCCTGGAGATCCCTTCGGGTATGGACGCCTACCAAAAGCCGCCCCGCCTTCTTGCCCGCAGGGGGCACCGGATCTGGTCCCTGGCCCTGGAGAAACGGCCGGTGGTGGCCGAACTCTGGGACGACCCCTCAGCGTTTTGTTCTTTCATCGAGACCAAGGGCTATTACGCCCGCCGGGAGGAAAGAGAAGGATCTTACATCCTCTTCCGGTTTTCCGGCGAAGATACTCCGGAAGTTCTGTTTTCCCTGGCGCAAGGGGGCCATCCCCAGGAGGCGGCAGAGCGGGCGGAAGATCTCTTGATGAAGGCTCCTTTTCTCCTGGAGGGAGGGGAGGACAAGGCAGAGGCGGAAGAGGACGAAGCCTACCGGGCCCTCCGGGATGTCCTGGGATGGAACACCGTTTTCGATTCACAGAACAAAAGGATCTACACCGCCGCCAGCCGCAGCTGGGCCGCAGGCCGCTTTGGAGGCTACCTTCTCTGGCTCACCGACACCCTCTATCACGCCTTCATGGCCGCTTATCTCGGCGATGAGGAGCTGGCCCTTTCCAACCTGGAGGCCGTCTTTGCCCATGCCCAGCCTTCAGGCCTTCTCCCCGGCATGATGAGCAGCCGCAGCCAGTGGATCGATCGCTCCCAGCCTCCCATCGCCGCCTATATCCTCTGGCGCATCTTTCTTCGCTTGCGGGATAAGAAGCTTTTGCAGCGCTATTACCCTTTGCTGAAGGCCTACCGCAGTTTCTGGCTGCGGGAACGGGACGGAAACGGGGATGGCCTTCTGGAATACGGGAGCTCTCCCCAAGGAGAAGGCCATTTTGTCCATACCCTCCTGGCGGCCAAGAACGAGAGTTCCATGGATAACCTTCCTACCTTTGAAGGAGCGCGCTTCATCCCCGAAGCCCACACCATGGATCTGGCGGATGTGGGCCTCAACAGTCTCCTCTGCCTGCAGGAAGAGGTCCTTGGCAAGATGGCCCGGGAGCTGGGGGAGGAAGAGGAAGCCGGCTTTTTCGAAAAAGAGGCCCAAGAGCGAAAGGAACGGGTGAGGGAAGCCCTCTGGGACGGGGAGCGGCAGATCTTCGCCGGGCGCTTCTGGGATGGAACCTTTACCCCTCACCTGGCCGCCACCAGTTTCCTTCCCCTCCTGGCGGGGATCCCCCTTCCCTGGCAGGCGGAGGCCATGATCCGCCAGCACCTTTTGCACACGGAAACCTTTTGGGGCGAAAGGCCCCTCCCGGCTACCCCTAAGAATGACCCTTTGAGCCATCCTCCTCGGTACTGGAGGGGGCGCATTTGGGGGCCTCTGGTCTTCCTCACCTGGGATGGACTCCGCCGCTCAGGATACCCCGCCGTGGCCCGAGAACTGGCGGAGAAATCCCTCGCCCTCTTCCTGGAACCTTGGCGAGAGCAGCGCCACTGCCATGAACATTACTCCCCCGATCCATCCCATCCTCACCTCATGGAGGACGTGGACCCCTTCTACACCTGGGGAGCCCTCCTTCCCCTCCTACACCTCCTGGAAAGAGACGATGTTTCTCCTTGGGAACCTCGAAGGACATGATTCAGGGAGACGCTGTCCTCAAGGTTGGATAGCGGCCGCCGGCAGGACCTTCAACTGATCGCCCAGGCGGCGATAGATCCGGAGGGCTCCTTCATGGGCCTCCAGGTCCTGGCTGGTGACGGCATCCACCGCGATGGTGACGAAAATCCCCTCATCGACGGCATCCAGGGCGGTCGCCAGAACGCAGGCGTCGGTTTCTACCCCCGCCAGGACCAGGTGGCTCACCTTTTCCCTTTCGATAAACCGGCGAAACGCCGCAGAGGAAAAGGCGGAGTAGCCTTCCTTGTCGTAGACCCTGCCCAAAGCCGGAGAAAGCTCAGGGAGAAGGGCCCAAAGGTTGGGATTTTCCCGGTAGAAGGACCAGCGGCGGTAATAGCGTTCCCAAGATCCCCGCAGGAGTGACGAGGGGTAGATGTGCCGGGAAAAGAGGACCCGGCCCTGGAAGCGCCCCTCCAGCTCCCTGATGGGGACAAGGATCCTTTCCAGATGGGGTATGCGCCAGGGGGTAGGCTGGCGGTAGACCTCCTGCATGTCCACGATCAATAGATAGGAAGCCATCATTCTGATTGTAATCCCTTTGGCAGATGCCGGTTCGAGGGGTCCCACCCATTGAAACTTGACGCCCACCATTGTCAGCACTGGAGTTGGATTCGACGTCGTATTGTACTGTAGCGGCCGGTTGTAAAATCCCCCACTAGGGCCGGATGAAAATTCCCCCGCCCCATCCAATGACAGACAAGCGAATCCTTGGGTGGGATGAGGTGTCGGCATGATAGGAGTATGTAGGACCCGGTTTCTCTGGGCAGCGAATTAGACTCTGTCCAGAGAAACCGGGTCCTACATACGGCGACTCTACCCAACGAGAAGATGCTGCGAAACGAGATCGATGATTTTTGGTACCACGCCCTTTGGACCGCAAAAAAACTCCGCCGGGGGGAACTGCTCACAGCCAAAGAATGCTTGGATGGCTACATGAAGGGCCTTTTTTTTCGCATGGTCCGTACCCTTGCCCGGGCAGCCAAGGGCCCAGACTACGACACATGGCATCAGGTGCGTTTCTTTGAGGAGTGGGCCGATGGAGAGACTTTGGAGGCCCTTCCCCTTCTCTATGCCCGCTACGATGCCACCGACATGGCTCGGGCTCTTGAGGCCACCATGGCCCAGTACAGCCGAGTGGCCAGAAAAGCCTGCGAGCTTTTGGGCTACTCGTATCCGGTGGAGTCTGAAGAAACCATTAAGAGCCTGGTGGCAAAAGTGCTGAAGGGTTGAGGGCTAATGCTCTCCCATTTGGCATGATGAGGGCCTCCGCCACCTGTGATGGCGGTGGTTCCTCTTAGAACCCCCCGCTTTAGCTGTGGGGAGGTTCAGGATTTCTTCTTCCTTCCCCAGCGGTTGAGGTTTATTTCCTGCGGCGCCCCAGGAGGTGCGCCTTTTTCCTTTGCTGGAACCTTTTCGCCCGGGAAGCGTCTCCTCCTTAAAAGGGGGATGGCCGTGGGGCGGCGCTTTCGGGCTCTCTTTCTCGCGTTGATTTTCTCCTTGGGCTGGCTGGCTTTCCTGTCATCCGGAAAGGCAGTGGCAGCCCCTTTCCAAGACGTGGATCGGGACCGGTACGGGTGGGCCCTGGAGGCCATCGAGGAACTGCAGGAAAAGGGGATCATGCAGGGAATCGGGGACAACCGCTTCGGCCCCCAGCTTCCCCTCGCTCGCGCTCAGCTGGCGGCCCTCTTCGCCCGGTGGAAGGAGCTCCCCCGGGATGGGATCGGGCCCCGCTTCACCGACGTCAAGGAGACCGCCTGGTACTGGACGGATGTGAAGGCAGCCGCTGCCCACGGCCTTCTTTTGGGAACGGCCCCCGAGACCTTTGCCCCCGAGGTCCCGGTGAACCGGGCCATGGTGGCGGTGGTGGCGGTGAGGTCCTTGGGGCTGGGAAGGGCCGCAGAAAGCCTCACGAGCGCGGCCCTTCCCTACCAGGATGCAGCCCTCATCCCCGACTGGGCCCGGGGGGCGGTCTCCATCGCCCTGGAGCTGGGGATCATGCAGGGGGCTGAAGGCTACTTTCGGCCGGCAGCCCCCCTCACCCGGGCGGAAGCGGCGGTGGTCTTCCAGCGTTTGATGCGGGTGTCAAAGGAGGCAGTGGCCCGCCAGGCGGCCCGGGCCGTGAAGAGCATCTCGGTGGAAGCATCGCCGGCGGCCATCGCGGTCGGGGAGACGGCCGTCGTCAAAGGGTGGCCTAAGGATGGGCGAGGCTACATCCTGCCCGCCCCTATCGCCTTTTCCGCCTCTGGGGGAACCATCACCGCCGACGGCCGCTTTCAGGCCGGAAAGGGCGGGACCTACCAGGTGACGGTGGCGGTGCCGGGAACCTCCGTCAAGAAAACGGTCACCGTCACCGTCTATGAAACCACCTCCTTTGTGGTGGGGGAGGGTCTTCCGCCGGCGGTTCTTGCCAACACCCCTTTTGAAGTGGCGGTGGCTTTCCTCATGGAAAAGGGAGGGGTGAATCCCCGGGAAAACGGCCGCCAGGCTACCCTCACCCTAGAGCGGGAGGGAAGCGACCCCCAGGTCTTGACCGCCGGTGCCAAGGGGGGCTGGGTTTCCTTTCAGGTGAGCCTCCCTTCGCCGGGACTCTATCGCTACCGGGTTTCCAGCCCGGGCTTGGGGGAAAAGACGGGTGAGATTTGGGCAGTGGCGGAGCCCCTGGGGAAGGTGGAAGCCTCCCTGGGGCAAGACCGCCTTCCCATGGGGGTAGGGGTGCCCCTTACCGTCACGTTAAAGGATCCGCAGGGCCAGGCGGTCCCGCAGGTTTTTCCCGTGCGCCTGCGGGTTTCCGGGGGGGACGGGAAGGCGAGTTTCCAAAAAGCTTCCGGCCTCATTGCCGGTCAGGGACAGCTGGGTCCCGTGGTAGGATCGGCTCCGGGGAAGGTGGAGCTCAGGCTGGAGGTGCCCGGGGGTGCTTTGGAAGGGGCCGTTCTCGTGGGCGAAGTGATGCCGCGGGGGAAGATCCAGGTGACTTCCGCGGGAAGCCAGTACCAGGCGGGGGATAAAGCCCGCATTACGGTCGCTCTTTTGGATGAGGGAGGAAACCCTCTCCCTCTGGACGGCATCCCCGTCACCCTGACGTTAAGGGCTCCCGGGGATTACGACCTGGAAGACAGGGCCTCTTCCACCCTGGGAGGGAAAGCCGTCTTCGAC
>JASBVX010000097.1 GCA_029960865.1 Bacillota bacterium
ATGGAACCGGGTGCCTATACCTTGATCGAAGTACCGCCGGTCTATCTGCTACCGGGCACGGCAGAGGATTGGGTAGCCCGTTTAGTTTAAGGCTGGTGCTTTTCAAAGAGCTCTCCCGGTTGCCAGGGGGTTCCCAGCCAGGTCAATGCCCAGCGGTCCAGGCCCCACCAGCCGGCGTTCCGCCAAGCGAGGATCAGGAAGATGGCCAGAAGGAAGAGGATGGGGTTGGAGCTGACGGTGCCGGCCAGGAGAAAGTTCACGTTCATGAAGGCCCCGAAGAAGGCGGCGATCCCTGTGAAAAGCCCGAGGATGAGGGCGATCCCCACCAGGGTTTCTCCCACCGCCACCATCCAGCTGAAGGTGCTGGCATGGGGAAGGACCACGTTCTGGAGAAAAGAGGCGTACCAAGGGGAGACATCAGGATGGGGCCCTTGGGTTTTCTGCAAAGCCCCCTGAACAAAGCCGGTGAGAGCAGCCCCCGACTGGGCTCCCGTCCACATAGGGGATCCCACCTTTTGGAGCCCTGAAGAAAGCCACTGCCAGCCCAGATACAGGCGAACCAGAAACCAGATGGGAGATGCTGCCGTGCTCGCGAAGAGCCAGCGGGCAAATGGCGGTTCGTAGAAGGCGATGGTCCTTTGGCTCATATTAGCCCTCCTCCGGATGGCTCCAGTGCATCTTCAGGACCTCAAGGCTGTTCCCGTCGATAATCCACTGGGCATCGGAGCTCTTGAAACGGATGAGGTTATTTTCATGATCGATCTGAGTATCGCCCCGGTGGAACTCGAACATGGCTCCAGAGGCTGTCCGGACGATGACCTCACCCCACCGCTGCAGCTCCTCTTCTAGAACCTTGAGCAGGGACATAGCTAACACCTCCTCTCCATAATCCTCAGTGTACTGTCCTTCAACTCATCGACAAATATCCCGCCGGATACCGTCTGGTTGCGCCCCGCCTCATCGAGGCGGTATGCGTAGACCGGGTTCTAGGCCGTCTCCACAGGCTTAACTTCCAGCGGAACTCGCGGCAGAACGGCCGTTTAGCCCGCGACCAGGGCTTCCCGCACCCAGCCTCACGCCCTCATGCAGGTGATGCCGCGCTTTTTAGCTCCCTTCCTCAGTGTTGTAGGCAAATGCTACCATGATAAACAGCCAGACGCCATTGATGTTTTAGCCGCTGGAAAGCCATGGAGTTACAACTTTCCAGCAATAAGCCTTTGGACCTCCGTTGTGCACTGTGTGGCCCCATGCCATAATGACCAAGGCATTGGGAAGGAGTGCGGGTTTGTCCCTCATCTGGCAGGTCTTCGTCATGTCCCTTTTGCCCGGCCTCGAAATGAAGGTGGCCATCCCCTATGCGGTGGCCCGCGGCATGACCTTAGCCCCTGCCATCTTTTGGGGGACCCTGGGGACCCTTCTTTTGACGCCCGTGGCCGTCTGGGTGATCTGGACGGCGGAGACCCTGGCCTACCGCTACATCCCTCCCCTGAGGAACCTTTTCAACTGGCTGGCCCGCCGGGGCGAGCGCCACGCCCACTGGATCCGCCGCTACGGTCCGGTGGGGATCTTTCTCTTCATCGCCATCCCCCTGCCGGGAAGCGGTGTCTGGACCGGAGTCATCCTGGGAAAGCTGCTGCAGCTCTCGTGGAAGACGGTGCTCTTTTGGTCCACCCTGGGGGTGGCCGGAGCAGGCATCACCGTAGGCTTGGCCACGGCCGGCGTTTTCCAGACGGTACGCCTCTTTCTTTGAGCTATACTGCCCCCATGGATGAGGAAATATCCTTTGCCCAGTTTGGGAAATGGGCCGATGAAATCCTGGAAAAGGTTCCGGAAGCTATTATGCGGGACCTTAACGGGGGCGTGCAGCTGGCGCGGGAAGCCCGCCGGGAACTCAACGACCCACCGGGTGTCTATTACCTGGGGGAATACATCGCCGATCCCTACCTGGGTCACATGGTCATCATCTACTACGGGTCATTCAGAAAGGTGTTGGCAGGGGAGGGGCCCGAGGTGTGGCGGGAGGAGCTGGAGAAGACCATCTGGCATGAGCTCCGCCACCATGTGGAGACCCTGGCAGGGGTGGACGACCTGGTGGAAGAGGACGTGAAGGAGCTCTTTCGCATGCGGGCGGAGGCCGACGAAAAGTGAAGACGCCCTGGTTGGGCCTGGCCTTCCTTCTCTTGGGAATCCTCTCCCTGGGGTGGATGGGGGAAAAGGTTTTTCCAAGCATCCTTGCCCCAGAGGAAAAGCTCCCGGTGCTCCTTTACCACATGATCACCCCGGCCGATACCTCTGCCAACGGGGCGGTGGTGCCCCTCAAGGAGTTTGAGGCCCAGATGGCGGAGCTCTCCCGGTTAGGGTACCGGTCCCTCACCCTGGCCGAATTTCAGACGATCCTGAGCGGGGGAGAGGTGCCCAAGAAGAGGGTCCTCATCACCTTTGATGACGGTTATCGCTCCACCCTCACCTTGGCCTTGCCGGTCTTGAAGAAATACGGTTTCACAGCCGTGGAGTTCGTGATTGGGGATCGGATCGGGTACCAAAGCCCCGAAGTTCAGTACATGACCCTTGCGGAACTGAAAGAAGGGGTGGCTTCAGGAGCCCTGGAGATCGGCTTCCATACCATGTACGGCCATCGCTACGACGGGGATAAGCCCGCCCTTTTGGGATGGGACAAGGGGCAGACGGCAGCCGACCTTCGTCTGGAGAAAGAAACCCTTGCCACGGCCGGGATTCCCACCGTGGAGGCCTTCGCCTACCCATGGGGGGCTTATACCGAAGCCAACCGGGAGGCTCTCCGGGAAGAGGGGATGAGGGCGGCCTTTACGGTGGAGCGGCGCTCTTTTCGCCCTGGGGATGATCCCCTGGCGATTCCCCGGCTGATCGTTTTTCCGGGGATGTCGTTGAAAGGTTTTCGGGGACTTTTGGGAAAGTAGAAGGGGCGCCTTCGGGGGCCCCTTCCCTCCCTTTGCCCTTTCCAGCGCCGCCCTTAGCTTTCGTAGGTGTAGAATCCTTTCCCCGTCTTTCGCCCCAGGCGACCCGAGATGTAGAGGTTCTTCAAGACAAGGGGCGGTTTGTAGTGGGCTTCGCCCGTTTCGGTAAAGAGGTATTCCAACACATGAAGATTGACGTCGTTCCCGGTGAAATCCATCAGGGTGAAGGGACCCATGGGATAGTTGAGACCCAGCTTAACGGCCGTATCGATGTCTTCGATGGAGGCAACCCCTTCCTCCAGGAGGCGCAGGGCCTCCACGAACTGGGCCATGAGGATGCGGTTGACGATGTAGCCGGGACGATCCTTTTTGACCAGGACCGGGACCCTTCCCATCCGCTGGGCCAGGGCGTTGCCTTCTGCGAGAGTTTCAGAAGAGGTTTCGAGCCCTGAGACCACCTCCACCAGCTTCATCACCTGAGGGGGGTTGAAGAAGTGGAGGCCCAGGACCCTTTCGGGGCGGCGGGTGGCGGCCGCCATGGCGGTGATGGAGAGGGAGGAGCTGTTGCTGGCCAGGAGGCGGGCCTGGGGAGCCACCGCGTCCAGGCGGGAAAACGCATCCTTTTTGACCTCCAGATCCTCCACAATGGCTTCCACAATCCAGGTGGCCTCCTGAAAGGCATCGAAGTCGACAGAGAAATGGAGCCGCTGCCAGACCGCCTCCCTTTCCTCTTCCGCCATCTTCCCCCGGCTGATGCGCTCCTTCATGAGCTGATCCAGCCTGGCCCGTGCTTTCTCCAGGATGGACGGCTCCAGATCGACGCAGACGGCAGAGATCCCGTGGAGGGCCGCCGTATGGGCGATGGCGGCCCCCATGACCCCTGCACCCAAGACGCCAAGCTTTTCTATGTTTTCAGCCATCCTTGACCGCCCCTTCCCATGGTGTGCTTTCTCTCATGAGCCTACTAGAAGGCTCTGCCAGTCCCGGGGATAATCGGTGATGAACTCGATGCCCCCCTTGACCACCAGGACCGTATCGGAGTGGCGGAAGCCGCCCAAACCGGGGACATACAGACCCGGTTCCACCGTAAAGAGCATGCCTTCCTCCAGGAGGGTGTGGTCTCCCACATCCAGAAAGGGGGGCTCATGGTAGTTGAGGCCGATGTTGTGGCCTGTGTGATGGCGCCAGTATTTTTGCAGCCCGTGCTTTTCGATGTAAGCGTTGCAGGCTTCATCGACGGCGCTGCAGGGTTTTCCGGGCCGGATGGCGTTGAAGGCGATCTCCTGGAGGGCCAGCATGTGCTGGAAGAAGGTGCGCTGCTCCTGGCTCACCGGCGGCACGAACATGGTCCTCTCCAGTTCGCTGTGATAGCCCCAGATGTCGGCCGAAGCGCCGGTCACCAGGGTATCTCCCGGCTTCATGACGGCGTTGAGGGTGACGGCATGGGGTAGGGCCGAGTTGGGACCGATCTGGCCCCGGTACCCCGCATGGGCGCCGGTGCTTCCCTGGGGTGTGAAGTCAGGCCCCAGGGAGCGCAGCATCTCCAAGGTCGCTTCGTTGGAAGCCCGCATGGAGGCTTCCACTTCCGAGACACCTGGGCCGCTGTATTTTTGCAGGAGGCGGTGGGCCAGGTTCCCCCAGCGGGCGCTTTCCCGGATGAATTCCACTTCTTCGGGAGTTTTGGTCATCCGCATCGTCTCCACCAGGTCGCCGGCGGGAACGATGGTGCTGCCTTCGGCCACTTCCGAAAGGCCCGGACCTCGGTACCCAAACCCCCCATAACCTGGGCGATCGGCCCCAATGGCCTTGCCGAGAAGGTCCAGGTCTTCCAAAAGGTCGGCCAGGTACTGCATGGGATGGCGCTGGCCGGGGTACTCCGGATAGGAGTGGACCCGATCCACCGCCTCCACCTGGCGGGCGTGTTCCTCCTCCAGATAAGGGACAAAGAGGGCCGCCTGCCCTTCTTGCTTAAGGACCAGGGCGATGGGCCGCTCCGTGGGGATGAAGTAGGCTCCGGCCAGATAACGCTGGGAGAGGGTATCGAAGAAAACCAGGCCGGCCAGCCCCCGCACCTCCATCTGGCGGGCCACTTCCTTTTGTCGCTGGCGATAGATGGCTTCTGAAATAGGCTTCAAACCTGCATCCCTCCGTCTTCATCTTTTCGGCCCGGGCAAAGCCATTCCTTCTCCTAGGGAAAATCCTTTTCAGTGATATTTAATGGGGTATTTCTCCTGGGGCGGCAAAGTAGGCATCCACAGGGTAGCCCCGCTCTTCCCAGTAGCCCAAAAGAGGTTCCTGGCTCAAGTGGATGGCCCCCAGCCACTTGATGGACTTGTAGCCATACATGCGGGGGACCAGCAGCCGTAGGGGATAGCCTTGGGGGATGGGAAGGGGGCGGCCGTAGAGGCTCAGGGCCAAGAGGACGTCTTCCTCCGCCTGAGAAAGGGCCAGGGACTCGGTGTAAATGCCGTCCAGGGAGTAGAAATGGAGGTAGCGGGCCTTGGGGGTAGGCTGCGCCAGGTGCAAGAGCTCCGTGAGTCTTACCCCGCCCCAGCGGGCTCCCGCCACCGACCACCCCGTGACACAGTGGAAATCCCGGGTGAAATAAGTCTGGGGCAGGTTGAAAAGATCCTCGAGGGTCAAGGAAAGGGGTTTTTCCACTTCCCCTATCACCGTCAGGCGAAAGGCAAGGGGATCGACGCGGGGATAGCTCCCCGTCACGGTGTAGGGTTGGAATCCGGTATAGGCCCGGGAAGGAGGGCCGGGCTCCCCAGGGGAGGGGGCGGTGAGCCGGACCCAGGCGTTCCAAAGGGGCCTTCCCCCTACTGTCAAGAGGGCCCCTAGGCCCATCCCCGCCACCAGGGAAGCGAGGAAGGCCCGGCGAGAAGAAAGGAAACGAGGGATGGGCCGAGGGCGAGGGAGGCGGAAGAGGCGCTGGAGGGAGTGGTAAAGGACCCAGGCGAGGTAG
>JASBVX010000098.1 GCA_029960865.1 Bacillota bacterium
GCTTCCCTCGATGAGAAGAAGGGGATCCTGCACCTCCTCACAGGGGTGGAGAAGGACGACGGCACCCGCGTTCTGGAGGGAAAGGCCGTGATCCTCTACGAACCTCCTCAAGGGGGCAGTTCTTCAGCATCAAAAGAAGAGGGGGATCAACCATGACGGGAAAACGGGTGGATAGCGGGCGTCTCTCCATATTCCTTCGCCAGCAAGGGGAGGGAAGGGAACCCATCCTGGTCCTCATCCACGGCAACCTATCCACGGGCGTCTTCTTTGAACCTCTGATGGAGGAGCTCCCCAGGGACCTTTCCCTCCTGGCCCCTGACCTGCGGGGTTTTGGGCGCTCCGACAAGCTACCCATCGATGCCACAAAGGGCCTGAAAGATCTGGCCGAAGATGTTCATGCCCTCCTGGAAGCCCTGCAGCTGGGCCAAAGACCCCTTCACTTTCTGGGGTGGTCGGCGGGCGGAGGAGTCATCGCCCAGTATGTCCTTCTCTACCCGGAAGAGGTCGCCTCCCTTATCCTGGTGAACCCTGTGTCTCCTTTTGGCTATGGCGGCACCAAGGATGAGGAAGGGACCCCGTGCACCCCTGATTTCGCCGGTTCCGGAGCGGGAGGGGTGAATCCCGCCTTCCTGGAAGCTTTGCAGAAAGGCGATCGGAGCACCGAGAACCCGGCCGGGCCTCGCCAGGTGATGAACCAGTTCTACTTCGCCCCGCCCTTTCGTTCCCCCCGGGAAGAAGATTTCCTCACGGCCATGCTGGAAACCGGCATCAGCCCCGACATCTATCCCGGAGAAGGCGCTTCATCCCCCTACTGGCCCTTTTTTGCCCCGGGAAAGCGGGGGATCAACAATGCCCTCTCCCCCGCATACCTGGACTGGAGTCCCATCGTGAACCTGGAGAGGAGACCCCCTATCCTCTGGATCCGGGGAGAGAGGGATCAGATCGTCAGCGATGCTTCTCCCCTGGATGCGGGATACCTGGGCCAGCTGGGGCTCATTCCCGGATGGCCTGGTCCTGATGAGTTCCCGCCCCAGCCCATGGTCTCCCAGACCCGCCGCGTTCTCTCCCGCTATGAGACGGCGGGCGGGTCTGTTCGGGAAATAGTCATGGCGGGGGTGGGTCACTCGCCCCATGTGGAGAATCCCCCGGAATTCGCAAAGATCCTCCTCTCCTTCCTGAGGGAGGCGGGGATCTGACATGCCACCCCTTTCCAAGCATCCCTTCCAGCTTTCAGGAGAGGTCGCCCTGGTGACGGGCGGCGGCAGAGGCATCGGCCGGGCCTGTGCCCTCGGCCTGGCGGAGGCCGGGGCCCGGGTGGTGCTGGCGGATCTTCCCGAAAGGATGGAGGAAGCTCAAGGGGCGGTGGCAGAGATCCGGGAAAGAGGGGGGAAGGCCTTGGCCTTGCCCCTGGATGTCCGTAGCCTTCCCAGCATGGAGGGCTGCCTCGAAGAGGCGTGGCGCCAGATGGGCCCTGTCCAGATCCTGGTGAATAACGCCGGCATTCAGATCGCCAAGCCGGCGCTGGAGGTGGAGGAAGAGGACTGGGATGCGGTTTTGGCCGTCAACCTGAAGGGCGTCTTCTTCATGTCCCAAAAGGCAGCCCGCCGCCTCATCGAAGAAGGGCTTCCCGGATCCATCATCCAGATGGCTTCGCAAAACGGCCTGGTGGGCTATTACCGGAGGGCCGCATATGGCGCGGCCAAGGCCGGGGTCATCAACCTCACCCGGGTGCTGGCCCTGGAATGGGCAGAAAAGAACATCCGGGTCAATGCCGTGGCCCCTACCTTCATCCGCACCCCACTGGGGGAACAGACCCTGGCTCAGGAAGACTTTCGCCGGGACATCCTTTCCCGGATCCCCCTAGGGAGGGTGGGGGAACCGGAGGAAGTGGCGGCAGCGGTCGTCTTTCTGGCCAGCCCCGCCAGTTCCCTCATGACGGGGAGCACCCTGGTGCTGGATGGCGGCTGGACAGCCGTTTAGATCGTCAAGGTGCCACCCATTCCAGGGCCGATGCCGCCCACGTGTAGCCGGTGCCGGCGGTGAGGAAGAGGAGGCGGGCGCCGGGAAAGAGGAGGTTCCTTCGTTCCCTGGCCACCCTTGCCAGGGCGAGGAGGGGGTCCAGGGCCGACATGTGGCCGGTGTCCTGAAGGTAGAGGGCCCTTTCCTCCGGGACGCCGAAGGCCTGTAGAAAGGCCTCGAAGAGGGAGCGCTTGGTGTGGAGAGGGAGAAGGAGATCCAGCGCCTTGAAACCGGCCTTCGCCATGGCTTCCTTTCCCATTTGGACAAAATTTCTGAGGGAGATGGATTCCAGCTTTGATCTCATGTCTTCCAGGTTCTCCACGGTGAGGTGGTGGAGGTTCCCCGCCACGGTGGCATGGCTGGCCGGCAAAAGGTGGCCTCCCGCCGGAACCTTCACGTAGCGGGAAAACTGTCCATCGGTGAGAAAGGCGCTTCCTTTGAGGCGGGCCAGCCCCTTTTTGGAATCGGAGGAGACGACGACAGCCGCGGCCCCATCGCCGAAGTTGAAGGTGAAGCGGGCCGATGCGTCACGGTAGTCCAGGAGGTGGGATTCCGCCGAGGCACCCACCAGGAGAAGGTGCCGGCATTCCTCATGGGTGGCGAACCATCCGCGGGCTGTTTCCAGGGCAAAGGGAAGGCCGGCGCTGACGGCTCCCACCTCGAAAGCGAAAGCCCGCGTCAAACCCAGGATCTCCTGGATCCTCGGGCCGATGGGCCAGAGATGGTAATCCTTATGAGGGCTACCAAAATAGATGATCCCATCGATGTCCCGGGGAGCCAGGCCTGCTTCCTCCAGGGCCTGCTTTCCCGCCCGGGCCGCCATTTCTGAGGGAGATTCCTTCGGCCCGGCGATGTGCTTTTCCAGCAGCCCGAATTTCTGCCGCAGGATCTCTTCCGGGATGCCGCTGGCTGCCATCAGGTCGTGGGCCGTCATGGTGGCGGCAGGCAGAAACCACCCCAAACCCTCCAGATAGAGATCAGCCGCCATAGCGTTCCCTCAGCTCCCCCCGGGCGATTTTCCCCAGGGATGTGCGGGGGAGCCCGGGGACGACGTGGAAGTCCTTGGGGATCTTGAAGCGGGCGAGGCGTGGGGTGAGAAACCGGATCAGCTCTTCAGGGCTGGCCCCTTCCCCTTCCTTGAAGGCCACCACGGCCACAGGAACTTCCACCCAGCGTTCATCCTTGCGGGGAATGACCGCCACTTCCTTGACGGCGGGGTGTTCCAAAAGGTGGGCTTCCACTTCGGCCGGGTAGATGTTTTCCCCGCCCGATTTGATCATCTCTTTCTTCCTCCCCACGATGAAGGTGAAGCCCTCTTCGTCCTGCCAGGCTAGATCGCCGGTGCGAAACCATCCTTTGGAGAAGGCGGCTTCCGTTTCTTGAGGCAGGTTCCAGTAGCCGGCAAAGAGCTGAGGGCCCCTGAGCCAGATTTCTCCCACCTGCCCTGGGGGCACATCGGCTCCCTGGTCGTCCACCAGCCTGGCTTCCGTGAGGGGGGCGGGCTTACCGATGAAGCCGGGGTGGCGGGTGCCCTGGACCAGCTCGGAAAGGGGGATCATAAAGGAGGTGGGTGACGTTTCCGTCAGGCCGTAGCCGCCCCCCATGGGAAGGCCCTTCTCTCTTACCTTCTGAACCCACTCCAGAGGACAGACATCGCCGCCGTTGACAAAGAGCCTCACCGACGACAGATCCGCTTCCGGCCAGAGGGGGGAATCCAGGAGCATCTTTAAGATGGTGGGCACCACCATGACCACGGTGATCCCTTCCCGGTCCATGAGAAGCAAAGCTTCGTCAGGGTCAAAGCGGGTCTGCATGACGACGGTGGCACCCAAGAAGAGGGCGGGAAGGGTAAAAAGGCCAATCCCTCCGACGTGAGTGAGGGGAAGGAGAGTGAGAAAGCGGTCTTGGTCGGTGAAGCCGAGGGGCCACCCGGCGTTGATGGCGTTGGCCAGCAAATTCTGATGGGTGAGAAGGGCTCCCTTGGGTCGGCCGGTGGTGCCCGAGGTATAGACCATCAAAAGAGGATCTCCGGGTGAAGCCGGCGAGGGGGGAAGGGGATCGGGAGGCTTGAAGGAGGGATGGGAGAGGGGCTTTAGCTCAGGAGGTGCCGGAAGCTTTGCCACGCTTTCTTCAGCTAGCTGCCAGTGTTCTTCTCCTGCGAAAAGGATAGAAGCCCCGCTGTCCGCCAGCTGAATAGCTAGTTCCGGAGGTTGCAGGCGATAGTTCAAGGGGACCGCAATGAGTCCCAGGTATCCGGCGGCGAAAAGGAGATGGAGGAAATCCGGCTGGTTGAAGGCCAGGACGGCGATCCGGTCACCCTTTTTCAGGCCCACGCTATGGAGATACCCTGCCCAGCCCATCACATCCTGAAGCAATTCCTGGTAAGTCCAGCGGCGCTCATGGGTGATCAAAGCCACCTTTTGGCCGCAATGACGGCCGCGGTGGAAAAGGATGCGGTGAATCGTCTGCACGAAACCACCTCCCCCAAGACCTGAATCAGTATTCAGTCCCGATATTCGTGAGGGAGAGGTGGTTTTCCTCCTTGGATGTTTAAGTGATGCGTTTTCCTTCCGGTACCCCGACTTGCCGGTAATAGTCTTGGAACTTTCGCTCTAGAGGGATGAACTCCACGTCTTCATAGCCAAAGGCCTTGGGCCCCCATACCTTCAGGGCTTCGGGGGTGCGCATGATGTCCGGTGTCGGTATCCCGATGATGCGCGCCCTTTGGCCATAGCGAAGCCTCTCGGTGGTGATAGCGGTACCCGTCTCGCTGTCCAGGACGCAGATGAGATCCGGCACCGTGGCCAAGACATCCTGCCCTCTTTCCGATTCCTTGATGGCCACCAGGTTCTCGTTCTGGAATTCGATCCGCAGGCGGCTCCCCTGATCTTCTCCCAGGCCGGTAAAAATGTTGGTGGCCCGGCAGACGGCGTCCACGGGGTGAATTCTCTGGCGGTGAGCCTCCCTCACGGCACGGCCGATGGCCAGGCCCATGCTGACCGTTCCCCGGACGGCCGTCTCTTTGTACTGCTTTCCCGTCATGGGGTAGTCCAGGAGGGTGGCATGGCCTCCCATCCGGATGGTGACCCCCCGGGCCAGCCATTCCAGCCGGTAATTATCCTGGCTTTCAATGATGACATGCTGCCCGTGTTCATCGGCCACCACCGCCGGCCATCCCTGGACACCATAGACGTGGAAGGTTTCCATCTGCAGTTCCGGAAAGGCCCTTCCCATGCCGTCCCCATCCACCACGGGCAGACCTGTCCGGGCGGCCACGATGAAAGGGATCATGGAGTTGATGCCCCCGCACTCGATGGGGCTGGTGGCTGTGGCTTTGCGCCCCAGATGGTTCTCCAGAGCCCGCAGGGCGGCCACCGCTTCTTCCCCTTGGGGGATTTTCTCCAGCATCACTGTGGGGGCTCCCATCATGGCCGAAGGGATGACGAAGTCGTCGTCTTGCAGCTCATCGGCTGTGATGAGGCGGACCGGTCCTGTGGCTCCCATGGCAATCTGGGCCATAAGCTTCCCGATGAAGGGGTCACCGCCGCCGCCGGTGCCCAAAATGGCGGCGCCTACCGCCAGGTCGTCCAGATCCTCGGGATAGATGAGGCGGCTCATGGCTTCCCATACCCCCTCAGGCGTCCCGCTACCTTGACTTTCACCCGCACCGCATTCCCTGGAAGGTAAGCCAGGGGGACTTCCTCCACTTCCACCAGTTGCAGGGAGCCGGGATCAGCGCCAGCACGGATGGCATCGTCGAAGGCCAGCTGTCTTGCTTCGGCGAGGACCTCCTGGCGGGCCCGGTTTTCCATGGAAAAGATCCGATCGATGGTGCCGGAAACCTGGGCGATGGC
>JASBVX010000099.1 GCA_029960865.1 Bacillota bacterium
CCCTGGGCCATCTGGCCCTGGGGGAGTTTCTCTGGGTAGGGGAGGCGTCTTTGCCCCAGCGGGCTCCCTGGATGCGCCCCCAAGAACCGGAGGTTTGCGTCCGCTTTCCGGTGGAAAGCCTTATCGCCCGGCGGACGTTCGTCTTCGCCCGGGCGGGATTTGGGAAGTCAAACCTGGTGAAGCTTCTCTTTTCGGAGCTTTACCGCCATTCCCCTACGGTGGAGAGCCGCTTTGGGCGCCAGGCGCCGGTAGGCACCCTGATCTTCGATCGGGATGGGGAGTATTTCTGGCCTGACCACAAAGGGAGGCCAGGTCTGGCCGATGTGCCTCACCTGCAGGATAAGCTGGTGGTCTTCACCACCCGAAAGGGACCTTCGCCTTTTTACGATTCCTTTGTGGCAGGGCCGGTAAAGCTGGATATTCGGAGGCTGCCTCCGGAGATGGTGGTGGGGATTGCTCTTACGCCGGAGAGGCAGGATCAGCAGAACGTGAGGAAGCTGAAAGGACTTTCCCGCAGCGAATGGGAGCGCCTGGTGGATCTCGTTCACCGGGAGGGCAACCGAGCGCCTCTGGAAGAAGTGAGCAAGATCTTGCATCTGGATAAGACCTCTGAGGTGGAGGCCATCGCCGCCCGCAGCAACATGTACACCATTGTGAAGATGCTGCACCATCCCCAGAGCCGCCTGCTGGATCATCTCCTGAAATCCCTGGAGAAGGGAAAGCTTTGCGTGGTGGATCTTTCCATGGTGTCAGGGGAAGTGGCCCTGGTTCTCTCAGGCCTGATCCTGCAGCATGTCTTCCATAAGAACCAGGAGGAGTTCACCACGAGAGAGGCCAAGACCATCCCCGTGATTGCGGTTCTGGAAGAGGCCCAGAGCGTCCTTGGGTCAGGGGTGGCCAGCCACTCTCCATATGTGGCATGGGTGAAAGAAGGGCGCAAGTATGACCTGGGGGCGGTCCTCATCACGCAGCAGCCGGGGAGCATTTCCAGAGAGCTCCTTTCTCAGGGCGACAACTGGTTTATCTTCCACCTCCTCTCGGCGGGGGATCTGAAGGCGGTGAAGGAGGCCAATGCCCATTTCGGCGATGATCTTTTGAGCTCTCTCTTGAATGAGCCGATTCCAGGCCATGGGATCTTTTGGTCTAGCGTCAGCGGGAAGGCTTATCCTCTTCCCCTCAGGGTTCTGTCCTACGAAGACCGTTACCGGGTGATGGATCCTCATTTTCAAAAGGAGGCGACGGCAACCTTTGCCCGGGAGCTGAAGGCGAGTCCTGCCCCCAAGGCTGAGGAAGAAGACCCTGCCGTGGAGGATGAAGAGGGCTCCCCAGAAGACCCCGGGGAAGGGCCGGAAGGAGATTATCTTAAAGAGGTGTATGACCGGGTACTGCGGGAAGTGGGGAAAGGAGACGGGCCACTGGTAGAGCAGGTGCGCCAATACGGGCGGTGGGGGATCTTTTGGGCCGGTGTGGCCAGCGCCGTTAAAGCAGCGATGCCAGACGACGTGGAGCCTAATAACTCCATGGTGAATGATTTGGTGGCCAAAACCATGGACCACTATTTCGGTAAGCAAAGATGGCGCCCAGAGAGAGATGAGGAGAACCGGTTGCGCATCCATTTTGAGGCCGATGCTCTGGAAGCCTTTCTTCAGCGCTACGCGAGGGAACCCTAATGCAGCTCTACCAGGCGGCGCCTTACTACACCATGTTTCCCATCGGCTTTCCCGCGAATTACCTGGAGAAGGCTAGACCCGGCACGTGGGTCCTGGATCCGTTTTGTGGCAGGGGGACCACCCTCTTTGCTGCCCGCCTGAGAGGGCTGCCAGCGGCAGGGATCGATATCAGTCCCGTGGCGGCGGCCATGGCCCAAGCTCAGCTGGCCTACGCCTCGGAAAGAGAAGTGATGGCTCTTCTGCGGGATCTGCTGGCGCAAGACGATGAACCCCCTCAGGGGGCGTTCTGGGAACTGGGTTACCATGCCAGCACGCTGAAAGCGATTTCAGGGGTGAGAAAGGGGCTTCTTCACCTGGAAGGGGACGCGGCTCATCTCTTGCGGCTGTTCTTTCTCGGAAGACTCCATGGGCCTCTTCGCAAGACCCCTTCCTACCTCTCGAATCAGATGCCTCGCACCTATGCCCCCAAACCGGGCTATGCCGTCCGGTTCTGGCAGAGAAAAGAACTTTATCCTCCCGAGGTGGATGTGCTCCGGGTCATCCAGAGGGTGGCTCAGCGGTATCTTGTAAGCCTGCCGCCAAAAGTGGAGGGTGAGGTGGCAAGAGGAGATGCCCGCACCTTCGATTTTCTCTCCCTGGGAGGACCTTACCGCCTCATCATCACGTCGCCTCCCTATCCCGGGATGAGGACCTATGTGCCCGATCAGTGGCTGAGGCACTGGTTTCTGGGAGGGCGTCCCGAGGTGAGCTACCGCTATGAGGGACAGCTGGGAAGCCGCCGCTGGGTGGACTACGGGCTGGAGCTGAGGCAGGTGTGGCTGAATGTCGCCAAGGCTTCTCTTCCGGGAGCCTGGTTGATGGTAAGGATGGGGGCGCTCCCGTCTACTGTTGGCATGGATCCGGGGGAGCTCTTGCGTTTTTCCCTGATAGATACGCCCTGGAAGCTCAAAACGCTCAAGGGCGCCGCGACAGCTCAGGAGGGAAGGCGGCAAGCCCTTCAGTTTGGGAAGCAGGGGAAGGCCCTTTTGGAGTATGACGGGGTGGCTCGTTTGGAGGGGTAGCAAGCGGCCCTTGACGGACGAACCGAACCCCTTCCTGCCGCCACATCTCCCTCTTTTGCGCCACAGTTATTCTTTCAAAGCCCGATCCCTATTGACACCCTCCTAAACCTCCTGTGATACTGTTGTCCAAACTGAATCCGGCCTTTCATCCAGAGCGGCAGAGGGACGGGCCCGATGATGCCGCGGCAACCGCCAAATCTTTGGAAAGGTGCCAATTCCCGCGGCTTTCGCAAGAAGGCCGGGAGATGAGAGGAGGCATGGTGGGGTATCCCTGATGTCCCGGCCTCTTCTCGCAAGGGGCCGGATTCTTTATGGAGGGGGATGCCTCGTTGGAAACCCAGTTCGCCGACTATGGCTTCGCCACGCTAGCCGTGCACGCAGGTCAGGAGGTCGATCCTGCCACCGGTGCCCGGGCAGTGCCCATCTACGAGACGACCTCTTTTGTATTCCAGAGCTCCGACCACGCGGCCCAGCTCTTTAACCTGGAAGCCGAAGGTCACATCTACACCCGTATCTCCAACCCCACCGTCGCTGCCTTTGAGAAACGGATGGCCGCCCTGGAAAAGGGGGTAGGGGCCCTGGCCACCGCCAGCGGCCAGGCCGCCACCACCCTCGCCATCTTGAACATCGCCCATCCCGGAAGCGAAGTGGTAGCCGCCGCGAGCCTCTACGGGGGGACCGTTAACCTTCTGGCCAACAGCCTCCCTGATCTGGGGATCACCGTCCGCTTCGTGGATCCTTCCGATCCTCAGAATTTCGCCAAGGCCATCACCGAGAAGACCTGCTGCGTCTTTGGGGAAACCATCGGCAATCCCAAACTGGATATCCTGGATATCGAGGAAGTAGCAAGGGTGGCCCACCAGCATGGCGTCCCCCTCATCGTGGACAACACCTTTCCCACCCCCTATCTCTGCCGGCCCTTGGAATGGGGGGCCGACATCGTCGTCCACTCGGCCACCAAGTGGATCGGCGGCCATGGCCACTCCATCGGGGGGGTGGTGGTGGATGGCGGCTCTTTTGACTGGGGAAACGGCCGCTTTCCTCGCCTCGTGAACCCTGATCCCGGCTACCATGGCCTTTCCTACTGGGAGGAGTTCAAAGAAGCCGCCTACATCACCAAGCTCCGGGTCCAGCTCATGAGGGACTACGGCCCTGCCCTCAGCCCCTTTAGCGCCTTTCTCTTCCTTGCCGGATTGGAAACCCTCCATGTGCGCATGGATCGCCACTCGGAAAACGCTCTGGGCCTTGCAAAGTGGCTGAAGGACCATCCGGCCGTCAGCTGGGTGCGCTACCCTGGCCTTCCCGGCGACCCCGGCTATGAGCTGGCCCAGAAATACCTTCCCCAAGGGGCGGGAGGCATGGTGGTCTTCGGCGTTAAGGGAGGTCTCGAGGCCGGCAAGAAGGTTATCGACCGGGTCAAGCTCTGGTCTCATCTGGCCAACGTCGGGGACGTCAAATCCCTCATCATCCACCCCGCCAGCACGACCCACCAGCAGCTCACCACGGAGCAGAGGGAGGCTGCCGGGGTCGCCGAGGACCTCATCCGCCTCTCCGTGGGCATCGAGGATCTAGAGGATCTGAAGGGCGATCTGGAGCGGGCCCTCGAGGGGGCGGCCCTCTGACCCGCCGCCTCCTCCCCCTCCCGGGTCCTTTTCCCCTGGAAAGGGGAGGGATCCTTTCGGGAGTGGAGGTGGCCTTTGAAACCTACGGGGAACTCGGGGAAGGCAGGGACAACGCCGTCTGGGTGTGCCACGCCCTCACCGGCGATGCCCACCCTGCTTCCCACCAGGAAGGGGATCCTCCAGGGTGGTGGGAAGGCATGATCGGTCCCGGCCTTCCCCTGGATACCCGGAAGTGGTTCATCGTCTGCAGCAACGTTCTGGGAGGCTGCTCCGGCACCACAGGCCCTTCTTTCCCTCACCCTGAGGATGGCCTCCCCTGGGAGTTGCGCTTTCCCCCGATCACCGTAGGAGATATGGTGCGGGTGCAAAGGGAGCTGGCCCGGGCCCTTGGTATCCGGCGTTTCGCCCTGGTGGTGGGAGGTTCCCTTGGAGCCATGCAGGCCCTGGAGTGGGCTGCCCAGGCTCCGCAGAGGGTGCAAAGGGTCTTGGCCCTGGCCGGCCCCTGGGCCAGTTCCCCCCAGGCCATCGCCTGGAACGAAGTGGGGCGCCAGGCCATCCTCCTGGACCTGGAGAGGAAAGGAACAGGCGTGGGCGGCATGGCCCTGGCCCGGATGCTGGCCATGATCACTTACCGGAGCAACCAGGAGTTCCAGGCCCGGTTCGGCCGCCGGGAACGGCTAGCTCCCGCCGAAAGCCCCCATCCCTTTGCTCTTCAGTATCAGGTGGAAAGCTACCTCCACCACCACGGGGAAAAGCTGGTCCGGCGCTTCGACCCTTATAGCTACCTCTACCTCACCCGGGCCATGGACTTCTTCGATCTGGGAGCCCACCCTGAGGAGACCTGGGAAAAAGTGCGGGCTGCCGGCGTCAGAGTGATGGCAGCCGGCATCGACAGCGACATCCTCTATCCTGCGGTGGAAATAAAGGAGCTGGTCCGCCACCTGCAAAAGCGGGGTATCCGGGCCGTGTACGAAGAGATCCGCAGCCTTCACGGCCACGATGCCTTCCTCATCGAGAAAGAGGCGACGGGAGCTCTGGTGGAGAAGGCCCTCCACATGTAGGTGCCGCGAAAAGAGAGAGAGGGAAAGGGCCCCTTCCGGGGATGATCCCGGAGGGGGCCTTAGGGTGAAAGGCGCTTAAGGCTACAGCCTTTCCTCAAACCACGTCCGGATTTCCCGCAGACGATGAACCCGGTGCCAGGGCTGCCCGCTCCGGGAGAGGTTGTGGCCTTCGTTGGGATAGCGGACAAAGCGGGTCTCCACCCCTTGTTTCTTCAGGGCCACGTAGAGCTGCTCCCCTTGCTCGATGGCGCAGCGGTAATCCTCTTCGGAGTGGAGGACCAGGGTGGGGGTGCGCATGTTCCCGGCGTAGGTGATGGGGGACTGACGGGCATGGTTTTCGGGCTGCTCCCAAGGGGTGCCGCCCCATACCCGATCCCAGCGGTAACCGCCGTCGCTGGTGCCAAAGAAGCTGGCGGTGTTGG
>JASBVX010000100.1 GCA_029960865.1 Bacillota bacterium
GGCTTGGCCATAACCCAAGCCAGGCTCAGCTGGGAAGGCGTCACCCCCATCTGGGAGGCCAGCTCTGAAACTTTCTCCGCGATGGCGAGGCTCCGGTCGGTGAGGCGCTGGGCAAAGCGGGGTTGGGTCACGGCGCGGGATTGGGGCGGGTGGGATTCCCCTTTGCGGTACTTTCCCGTGAGGATGCCGCCTGCCAGCGGGAAGTAGCAAAGGATCCCCACCTTTTCCTCCAGAGCCAGGGGCACCATCTCTTCTTCAATCCGGCGGTCGATAAGGGAGTACCCCACTTGAATGGATTCGTAGCGGATGAGATTCAGCCGTTCGCTAAGGCCCAGGGCTTTCATGAGCTGCCAGGCGGCGAAGTTGGAGGCGCCGGCATAGAGGATCTTCCCTTGACGGCGGAGATCCTCCAGTGCCCTCAGGGTTTCCTCCAGGGGCGTGTGGGGATCGAAGCGGTGGATCTGGTAGAGGTCCATGTAATCGGTCTTCAGCCTCTGGAGGCTCTTTTCTACCTGGCGGAAGATATGCCAGCGGGAGGACGACTCATCGTTGGGCCCGTCTCCGATGCGCATGCCCCCTTTGGTGGTGAGGATCACTTCCTGGCGCCTTCCCTGCAGGGCCTCGCCGATGATGGCTTCCGAGCGGCCTTCAGTGTAAATGTCCGCCGTATCGATAAAGTTGACCCCTTGATCCAGGGCGTGGTGAATGATGCGGATGGAAGTCTCTTTGTCGGCCCGTCCCCCAAAAGAATTGGTGCCCAGGGCATAAGCCGAAACTTTTAGACCGGTCTTGCCCAAGAAACGATAGATCATGGCTTTCCTCCTTGCCCGTATTCTTCCATGGGGATCCTGAGGCCCCTTTCGCGGGCCACCTGGACGGCTTTCTCATACCCGGCATCCACATGGCGCAGGACCCCTGTGCCGGGATCGGTGGTCAGGACCCGCTCCAGGCGCAACGCCGCCTCATCGGTCCCGTCGGCCACCACCACCATGCCGGCATGGAGGGAATAGCCGATGCCCACGCCGCCCCCGTGGTGGACCGACACCCACGTGGCCCCTGCCGCCGTGTTGACCAGGGCGTTCAGGATGGGCCAGTCGGCGATGGCGTCGGAGCCATCCTTCATCCCTTCCGTTTCCCGGTAAGGCGAGGCCACAGATCCGGCATCCAGGTGATCCCGCCCGATGACGATGGGGGCCTTTAGCTCCCCTTTCCTCACCATCTCGTTGAAGCGGAGGCCCGCTTGGGCCCGCTCCCCGTATCCCAGCCAGCAGATGCGGGCCGGCAGTCCCTGGAAGGGGATCCTCTCCCGGGCCATCTTCAGCCAGCGGTGGAGGGGAGCATCATCGGGAAAGAGCTCCATGAGGGCCTCGTCGGTCCGGTAGATATCCTCTGGATCCCCCGAAAGGGCTGCCCAGCGGAAGGGGCCTTTTCCTTCGCAGAAAAGGGGCCGGATGTAGGCCGGGACAAATCCGGGATAGGAAAAGGCTTTTTCCCGGGGAAGGCCGCCCAGGGCCGCCTGCTCCCGGAGGTTATTCCCGTAGTCGAAGACGATGGCTCCCCTCTCCTTCATCCCCACCATGGCCTCCCCCTGGCGAGCCATGGAGGCCCGGGCTCGCTGGACATAGGTCTGCGGATCCTTTTTCCGGAGCTCCGCCGCCTCTTCCAGAGAAAGCTTCTCCGGAATGTATCCTTCCAGGGGATCGTGGGCGGACGTCTGGTCCGTCACGATGTCGGGGATGATGTTCCGCTCCAGGAGGAGGGGGAAGATCTCGGCGGCATTCCCAAGAAGGCCGACAGAAAGGGGTTCGTTCTTCCGCCGGGCTTCTTCCACCCACAAGAGGGCCTCATCCAGAGACGCGGTCCACCGGTCCAGGTAGCCCATGGTATGGCGTCGCCGGATGCGCCCTTCGTCCACCTCCACCACCAGGCCCACGGCCCCGTTCATGGTGATGGCCAGGGGCTGGGCCCCTCCCATGCCGCCCAGCCCTGCCGTGAGGACCAGCCTTCCGCGAAGGTCCCCTCCGAAGTGCTGGCGGCCCACTTCTGCCAGGGTTTCATACGTCCCCTGGATGATCCCCTGGCTCCCGATGTAGATCCAGGAACCGGCCGTCATCTGGCCGTACATGGTAAGGCCCATCTTCTCCAGGCGCTGGAACTCCTCCAGGCGGGCCCAAGCGGGCACCAGCAGGGCATTGGCGATGAGGACCCTGGGCGCCATGGCATGGGTCTTGAGAATCCCCACAGGCTTTCCCGACTGGACCAGGAGGGTCTCGTCGTCCTGCAGATCTTCAAGGGCGTGAACGATGGCCCAAAAAGCATCCCAGCTGCGGGCTGCCCGCCCGGTCCCTCCATAGACGATGAGTTCATCCGGTTTTTCCGCCACGTCGGGATCGAGGTTATTCATGAGCATCCGCAACGCCGCTTCCGTCTGCCAAGACCGGCAGCGCAAGGCGGTGCCCCGGGGAGCCCGGATCACCTCTCTTTGCACCATACCTTCCCCTCCTCTTCCCTTCAGAATATCCCAAGGGTCCGGCACAGGCGGAGCGCAAAGACCATCTGGGAGCGGTGCGGGTGTCTATTCCCCCTCTATCTCTGGGTCCATCTCGGTCCTTCATGCCCGTTCCCTAACGAACTTCTAGACCATGGCAATGTTTTTTAATTCGTTCCCTTGAACGTTTTAACCTAATATGGATTCATTAGGCAGGAAGGAGGTTTCTCTTTTGATCATCCAGGTGGAAGGGCTTGTGAAAGAGTATGGCTCCTTCCGGGCGGTGGATGGAGTCTCTTTTGAGGTGGAGGAAGGGGAGATCTTCGGAATCGTAGGACCCAATGGGGCCGGAAAGACCACCACAGTGGAGTGCCTCATCGGCCTCCGGCAACCCACCCAAGGAAGGCTTTCGGTCCTAGGGCTGGACCCACAAAAGGACCGCTATGCCCTCCGGGAGCGGATTGGGGTGCAGCTGCAGGCTGCCACCCTTCCCTCGCAGATGAAGGTCCGGGAAGCCCTCACCTTCTTTGCTAGCTTTTATGAACGAACCAATCCTGCCCTGCCCTCTCTCCTGGATCTGGTGGGGCTGGCGGAAAAGAGGGACCGCTATCTTCAAGGCCTTTCCGGAGGCGAGAAGCAGCGGCTTTTCATCGCCCTGGCCCTGGTGAACGACCCGCAGGTCATCTTCCTCGATGAGCTCACCACCGGCCTCGATCCCCGGGGGCGCCGCCACATGTGGTCGGTGGTGGAAAACCTGAAGCAGCAGGGGAAGACCATCCTCTTGACGACCCATTTCATGGAGGAAATGCAGAGGCTGGCGGACCGGGTGGCCGTCCTTTCAGGAGGAAAGATCCTGGCCCTGGGTACCCCCCAGGAGCTCATCGCCCGCTATGGCGGGTCGCCCCGCCTCGTTCTCCACCTTCATCCAGGCCAGGATCCCGATCGTCTTTTGCCGGGAAGGGCCTGGGAAAAGGTGCAGACGGAGGAAGAGGCGCCTTTGCAGGCGATCCTTCCCCTCCAGGACATGCGGGAAGCAGCCCAAGTGCTGCACGAGCTTTTGCAGACCGATACCGATTTTCAGTCCTTGCAGCTGCAGCAGCCTTCCATGGAAGACGTCTACCTCAATCTGACGGGAAAGCCTCTGGAGGTGGAAGCCTGAGATGTTCAGAGGACTTGACGCCATAGTTCTTCATCAGATGCGGATCCGGCTGCGGGAGCCGATCGCCGTCTTTTTCGATATCTTCTGGGCCCCCTTGATGCTTCTCCTTTTCGGCACCATCTTTAAGGCCGGAGCCGACTCGGGCATGCCCGGTTTCCGCAATGTGGATTTCATGATCCCCCAATTGATTCTTCTGCCCATCATCGTCATCGGGTTCTTCGACTTCACCCCCGTAGTGGCTCAAGAAAGGGAGTCGGGTTTTCTGCGCCGCCTGCAGGTCACCCCCATGCGCCCCTTGGTGTACCTTTTGGGCCTGGCGGTAGCGGCGGTAATCGTCACCCTTCTCTCCGTCGCCCTCACCCTGGTGCTGGGAAAGATTCTCTTCGGTCTGAGCCTCCATGGCTCGATAGGGGAGGTCCTCTGGGCCTTCCTTCTGGACCTTCTGGTCATTTATCCTACCGCTTTTCTCCTGGCCAGCATCTCCTCCACCTCCAGCATGGCAAGGGCCCTGGGGTTCATCATCGGTTTTCCTATGATGTTCCTTTCGGGAGTGGCAGGGGTGCCCCTGGACCTTTTCCCCGAGGGGCTTTTGAAGGTGGCCAACTGGCTACCTTCGACGGTCGGGGTGAAGCTGACGACAGCAGCCTGGCTGGGACAGGATATGGCGGCACTTCGCTGGGAAACGATCTATGGAGTCCTCTTCGGCCTGGCCTGCATCATCCTATCCACCCGGTTTTTCCGGTGGGAGAACCAGGTTTCGAAGTGAAAGCCTGCCCTATGAGGGTCCCCGGCCCTGGGGCAAAGGTGGAGCGCACCTGCAGGAGCACCCCTTTTTCCCGGGCATACTCCACTGCCTTTTTCTGGAGCACCCGGGCTCCCCTTTCTGCCAGGTCCAGCATGTCTTCGTAGGTGAGGTGGGAGAGAAGCTGGGCTTGGCGCCTCTGGGACCGGGGATCATGGGTGTATACCCCGGGCACGTCGGTCAAAATCTCGCAAAGATCCGCTCCCAAGGCATGGGCCAGGACCACCGCCGTGAGATCCGATCCGCCCCTTCCCAGGGTGATCCAGTCCCCTTCCTGGGTGATGGCCTGGAACCCCGCCACCACCGGGACTTTTCCATGCGCCAGAAGATCTTTAACCCGATCTCCGATGCCCGGAAGGGGCTGCCCGTCGCCAAAGCTCCCCTCTGCCACCAGGCCAGCCTGGTAGGCGTGGAGGGAGAGGGCAGGTAAGCCGAGATCCTGGAGGGTTAGGGCCATGAGGGCGCTGGCTTTCAGCTCTCCCGTCACCAGGAGGGCATCGATTTCCCGCCGCCGGGCCTCATGATCTCCCCCAGATCCCGGCGGGATGGAGCGCAAAAGGCTGTCGGTCTCGCCGGCCGGGGCCGAGACCACCACCGCCACCTGATGGCCTTCCTCGTAAACCTCGGCCACCCACAGGGCCGCCAGGCGCAGGTCCCCTGCCATGCTGCGGCCGCCGAACTTTTGTACCCGAATCCCCACCGCCGTCACCCTTTCCCGTTGGTTGGCTCCCGGCCAGGATATGAAAGGGGTCGCTCAGTGGGACCGGAAACGGGGGCCGCTGGCCCCCTTCTGGGCTACAATTTCCTTGGGGGGATCCCCATGCGCTATGTGGATCAGGGACCCTTGCATCGGCCGGCCTTGAACCTGGCCATCGAGGAGTATCTCTTACGCCAGCTGCGGTCCGATGAAGATTACCTCTTTTTCTACAACAACGACCCTTCGGTCATCATCGGGCGCAATCAGAATGCCTGGGAGGAGATCGACGAGGTCTTCTGCCGGGCGGAAGGCATCCAGGTGGTGCGGCGGCTCTCCGGCGGAGGCGCCGTCTATACCGACCGGGGAAACCTCAGCTTCAGCTTCATCACCAGGGACGACGGCCAAAGCTTCATGAACTTCAAAAAATTCACGGAACCGGTGGTGGAAGCCCTGCGGACCTTGGGGGTGCCGGCGGAGCTGACTGGCCGCAACGACATCCAGGTGGGAGAGCGAAAGATCTCTGGCAATGCCCAGTATGCGGCAGGAGGCCGCCTCATGACCCACGGCACCCTATTGCTCTCGGTGGATCTGGAGCGGATGACCAGGGCTCTCCAACCGCGGGCGGAAAAGTTCCAGTCCAAGAGCACCAAGTCGGTGCGGGCACGGGTGGCCAAC
>JASBVX010000101.1 GCA_029960865.1 Bacillota bacterium
GAGCCTGTTCCAGCGTCTCGTTTTCGCCAATCCGAACCTCTGCCACGGCGATCCCTCCCTCCGTCGTCTCCTCTTTACCCCATGGCGCCCAGGAGGCGGCCTCCCAATACGTGGAGATGGAGATGGGCCACCGTCTGCCGGCCGTGGTTCCCCTGGTTGATGACCAGACGATAGCCTTCGTCGAGGCCCTCTTGCTCGGCCACTTTCTGGCCCGCCAGGAGGAGTTCGCCAAGAAGGGCGGCATGCTCGTTCCCTGCGGCCGCCATCCCGGCGATATGTTCCTTGGGAACGACCAGCACATGGACCGGTGCCGCAGGGTGGATATCCCTGAAGGCCAGAATCTCATCATTTTCCCATACCTTTTGGGAAGGAAGTTCCCCCCGCACAATACGGCAAAAGATGCAGTCCGCCGGCATGAGATTGGACGCCCCTTCTCTCATGTTATTCGCCAGGCCCTCCCCCTTCTCCTTCAGAGACCGGGATCATGGCGCAAAGAAAGCTTCTCCTGGTGGCGGTGAAGGGCGATCCTCACCAGCCGGTCCACCAGATCCTGGCTGGACATCCCGCTCTTTTCCCAGAGCTGCGGATACATGCTGATGGGAGTGAACCCGGGGATGGTGTTGACCTCGTTCACCAGCACCTCCCCTTCCAGGGTAACAAAGAAATCCACCCGGGCAAGGCCGCTCAGATCCAACGCCTCGAAAGCGGCCCGGGAAAGGGCCTGGATCTCCTCCACCGTGTTCTGAGGGAGATCGGCCGGCGCTTGGGTGCGGGACCCTTCATCCAGGTATTTGGAGGTGTAATCGTAAAACTCCCCCGCGGGAAAGATCTCCCCCACCACCGAAGCCGCCACATCCCCTTGGTGGCCCAAAAGGGCGCACTCCACCTCCCGCCCCTGAACCGCCTCCTCCACGATGATGCGGGTATCGTACTGGGCTGCCAGGGAAAGGGCTTCCCCCAGCTCTTCCCGGCTTTTGGCCTTCTTGATGCCCACGCTGGAGCCCAGGTTGGCCGGCTTTACGAAAAGGGGAAGGCCCAGACCCGCCATCAGCTCGTCGAGGATGCCGTCTTGATCGATGTCCTCCCGGCGGAGCCCCCGGTAACGGACGGTGGGGATTCCCCGGGCGCGGAAGACATCTTTCTGGGCGATCTTATCCATCCCCAGGGCGCTTCCCAGGACCCCCGCCCCCACGTAGGGGAGGCCCGCCACCTCCAGGAGGCCCTGGATGGTCCCATCTTCCCCAAAGGGCCCGTGGAGGGCGGGAAAGACCACATCCACCGGAAGCCTGCGGGCTTCTCCCCCCTGGACATAGAAAAGGCCTCCCTCTTCCACCCCCGGCTTCACGCAAAGAGGGATCCCCTGCCCCTCTTTCACTTCAGCGTCGGGAGGAATTTCTTCTCCAGCGATCCAGTACCAGGTGCCTTCCCGGCTGATCCCCACCAAAAGGACCTGGAAGCGGGCGGCCAGGCTCTTGGCGATAAATCTCGCCGACGTGACGCTCACCTCGTGCTCCCCCGATCGGCCCCCATAAAGAACACCCACTGCCAACGCTTTTTCCGCCATGGGCCCTTCCCCCTATGCCAGCTTGTCTTCCTTATCCTGGCGTATTTCTTCCATCAGATGTTCCCTTAAGGAAACGAATGCTTTCTCGAAGCGAAGATCCCAGCTTCTGGGCCGGGGAAAGGGAACCTCCCAGATGCTTTTGATCTTTCCCGGCCGGGGCGTCATGACCACCACGCGGTCGGAAAGGAAAAGGGCCTCTTCGATGTCGTGGGTCACAAAGAGGATCGTCTTGCCCGTTCCTTGCCAGATCTGGAGGATCTCTTCCTGCATGGTCATACGGGTCTGGGCATCCAGGGCGCCAAAGGGCTCATCCATCAAGAGGATGGCCGGATCGTTGGCCAAAGCCCGGGCGATGGCCACCCTTTGCTTCATGCCCCCTGAAAGTTCTTTGGGATAGCGATCGGCAAAGGCTTCCAGACCGATCATGCGGAGAAACTCCTTGGCCCTTTCCTTCCGGCGGGAAAGGGGTATCCCCTGGAACTCCCACCCCAGCTGGATGTTTTCTTCCACCGTGCGCCAGGGCAAAAGGGAGTACGCCTGGGGCACCAGGCCCCTCTCGGCCCCCGGGCCCACCACTTTCTTCCCCCCGGCCCAGACCTCCCCAAAAAACGGTTCCTCCAGGCCCGCCGCCAGGCGCAAAAGGGTGGATTTGCCGCAGCCGGAGGGTCCCAAAAGGGTGGTAAAGGAGCCGCTTTCCACTTCCAAGGTGATGGGAGCCAGGGCCTCCACCGGCCCCCGGGAGGAGGAAAAGACTTTCCCTACGGCGCGAAACTCGAGCTCCATCTCAGCCCTCCCTCCAGGAAAAGAGGCGCTGGCCCAAAGCCCGGAGGGAAAGATCCGATATGAGGCCGATGAGGCCGATGGTGAGGATCCCCACCAGGATGGAGCCGGTCTGGAGGAGCCTTTGGGATTGCAGGATGACGTGGCCGATGCCGTGCTGGGCCGCCACCAGCTCCGCCACGATAATGTATGTCCACGCCCAACCCAGGACGATGCGGAGGGTGTCGAAGATGGGAGGAAACGCAGCCGGGAGGATGATTTTTCCCACCACCTGCCCCTGGCTGGCCCCTAGGGTATAGGCCGTTTCCAAAAGCTCCTTCCCCACCCCCCGCACATGGACTGCCACCATAAGGACCAAGGAAAAGAAACTCCCCAAAAAGATGACCGCCACCTTCTCCCCTTCCCCGACGCCGATCCAGAGGATCAAAAGGGGGATGAAGGCAGAGGCGGGCATGTAGCGGGCAAAGGAAATGAGGGGTTCCAGGAGGGCGTCGGCCACCCCCGATACCCCGATGAGGATCCCCAAGGGGATCCCCACCGCCGCTGCCAGAAGAAAGCCCAAGATCACCCGCTGGACCGTGATGGCCACATCTTGGAGAAAACCCTCTTGGGTGAAAAGGCGCACCCCGTCGGCCAGCACATCATGGGGAGGGGGAAGGAAGAGGGGATCCACCCAGCCTGAATAGGTGAGGAGGCTCCACAGGACCAAAAGAGCTAGAAAGCTAAAGAGGGAGAGGCCAAAGTAGCGGGCAGGGGCCAGGGGCCGCCTGAGGCGGCCCCTGGCTCCCGTGACGGGCCCCTCGGTCAAAGGGGGCTTCACGGGAGGAACGTCCCATCGATCAAGTCTTTGGCCTGAGGTTCCTTCTCGATAAGCCCCTGGCGCTTCCAGAAGGAGGCCGCCATGGCCGTAAGGTCATAGAGGGGCCCTGGTTTTTCCGGCGTGCCGAAATAGGCTTGATTCATGGTCCGATCATACCAGCGGATATCGGAAAGCTGGCTCTTGAATTCCTCCGCCGTGAGCCCCATGGCTTTGGCCATGATGGCATAGGATTCATCAGGGTTGGCCTGGATGAAATCCAGGGCATCGAACCAGGCCGCCACGATCCCCCGGACGGCCTGGGGCTGGCTTCCCACAAAATCCTGCCGCAGGGCCAGGGTATCGGCGATCACCCCAGGGGTGGCATCGCTCTTCAGGAGGACATGGCCAAAGGAGGTGTTCTCGGCCCGGGAAAGCCACGGCTGCCAGGTGACGGCCGCATCCACCTTCCCGGCCACGAAGGCCGCCCCGGCCTCCCCCGCCGACATACTCTGAAACTGGATCTGCGCGGGGGAAATCCCTTCTTTCTCGAGAAGATAGAGGAACCAGAAGTAGCTGGCCCCACCGTCGGTCTGGACCGCCACCTTCCGGCCCACCAGATCCTGAAGGGACTGGATCTTTTTGAGGGCCACGATCCCATCGCCGCCGTAGGAGTCATCCAGGGCCAGGACCTGGACCACCGGCACCCCGGAAGCCGCCGTCACCACGTGGGTATCCACCGTGGAGACAAAACCGTGGATCTTCCCCGCCGCCAGGGCGCTCCGCCGTTCGGCCACCCCTTCCATCAGGAGAAGCTCGACGTCGACGCCTTCCTTTTCGAAAAACCCTTTTTCTTTCGCCACGTAGAGGGGGGCAAAACCGATCCAGGTGGAAAGGCCCAGGCGGACCTTAGAGGTCTTGGCAGTGGCCGCTGACGGCCCGGTGCCGCAGGCCGTCACAAGGATAGACAGCGCCAACATCAGCGCCACGAGAAGATACGCCTTTCGCAAAAGGGGTTCTCTCCTTCCTTTCCGGCGAGAAAAGAGGGCGCCGGTTCCCCCGACGATGGTGGTGATGGTCGACTTCTTCGTCGTGGTGGACCACTGCCCTCACCCCTTTCGCAGCTAGTCTACAATGATGTTTAACAAAGGGCCACCTTTTTTCCAAAGGGAGCCCCACCAGCCCTCTTCCTCGGCCTCCCATTCCATATGAAGCCCCTGATTTAGGAAGACCTTTTGGCCTGCCTCCCTTTCAGAAAGGAGGATCCCCGAGGCCACCAGAAGTCCCCCGTCCCCCAGTTTCTGCGCTAGGAGAGGGGCCACTTCTTGGTGGATCTCCAGGGTGAGGTTTCCCAGGATGAGATCATGGGCTGGGGGAAGGAGAGAAGGGCCGCCGGCAAGGAACTGGACATGGCGAGCGAAGGGTCCCTGGGCGCTCCTGCGGAAATTCTCCTCTGCCGCCTCCACCGCCCGGGGATCGATGTCGATGGCCCAGAGGGAGAGGGGCCACCCCTTTTGCTGGCTCCATTCCCACAGGGCCAGGGCCAGGATGCCCGAGCCGGTCCCCACATCGGCGGCCCGGTGGGGCAGGCTGCGGGAAAGGGCTTCTTCCAGCCCCAAAAGGGCCAGGCGGGTGCTGGCATGCTGGCCGGTGCCAAAGGCTTTCCCCGGATCGATGATGACGGGGATCCGCTGGGTGGGGGGACTTCCTTCCCACCAGGGGGGACCGATCCAGAAGGAGCCCACCTCCAGGGGGCGATAGTAGGCTTTCCAGGTTTCCCACCAGGCTTCTTCTTGGATTTCTTCTTCCGTGACGGATAAAGGCTGGGGCGAGCGGGCCTCCAGGTCCCTCAGCCAGGTTTGCAGGTCGAAAGGGGCCTTCTCGAAAAAGATCTTCACCCAGGTGTCTTCGTATTGGGCTCCCCCTGCCCACAGGGAGGCCTGGGCGGCCAGCTCCTCCGCCCAGGCTTCGTTAGGGGTTGGCCAGGAGAGGGTGAGGACCCGGATCAAGAGCCGCCCCCGCCCAGGACATCTTTCATGCGGCCGAAAAAGCCTTTGGATTCATGGACCTTGGCCCCCTGCATCTCCGCCAGGCGAAGGAGAAGCTGCTTTTCCTCGTCGGAAAGCTGCTTGGGGATGGCCACCCGCACCGTCACGAAAAGATCCCCCCGGGCCCGGCTGTTGAGGTGGGGCATGCCTTTTCCCCTAAGCTGAAAGACATGGCCGTCGGGGATCCCGGGAGGGACGGTGAGCTTTTCTTCTTCTTCCAGGGTGGGGACGGCCGCCGTCCCTCCCAGCACCAGGGTGGGGTAGGGAAGGGGAAGTTCCAGGTAGAGGTGGGGGCCCTTCCGCTGGAAGAGGCGATGGGGCTTCACCTTCACCCTCACGAAAAGATCCCCCTCATAGCCGGGGCGGCTGCCGGCGTGGCCCTCCCCTTGCAGGCGAAGGCGCATGCCGTCTTCCACCCCGGCGGGGATCTTCACCTCCAGGGTGCGGGTTTGCTCTACCCAGCCTTCGCCCCGGCAGGTGGGGCAGGGCTGATCGATCTCCTGGCCGGTGCCGTGGCACTGGGAGCAGACCGTTTCCACCGCCATACTCCCGAAAAGGGTCTGGCGCATAACCCGCACCCTTCCCCGACCGCCGCAGACATGGCAGGTGCGGGGCTGGGTCCCGG
>JASBVX010000102.1 GCA_029960865.1 Bacillota bacterium
AACCACCAACAGGCCCGTCCAAAGGATAAAGCCCACCAGGTAACAGAAAATCCCGCCCATTATCCCAGCAATGGCGGTTGTGGTGAAGAGATAGGTGCCTCCCACCAACAGGAGAAGAGACGCCAGAAAGCCGTAAAAACCGCTGATGGCCCAAACCTCTTTTTCCTTCACCCCATGCCCACCTTCCTCGCGCTTATAGCATAATGATATCACATCGATATCATACCGGAGGAGATCTCTAGGAGTTTCTCCGTTTCTGTAGAATGAAAGGGGCGAAAGGATGAAGGAATTTGCGCTGGGTCCGCTACGAGCATCGCGGGAAAGTACTCCTGGGTATCGATGAGGAAAAGGGCGTGCGACACCTGAACGATCTTAACCTGCCTGAGGAGCTGGCTCAGGCCATCGACGGCGGCCACATGGATCGCTGGATCGAGCTTCAGTCCCTCTGGCACCCCCTTCGGGACGAACTGGCCAAGGCACCCTTCCTTCCCCGCCCAGAAGTTCGGCTTCTCGCCCCCTTTGGTGGGCGCCGGAAGAACCTTTTTTGTGTGGGCCGCAATTACAAGGCCCATGCAGAAGAATCAGCCGGCTTTTTTGGGACCGCCCCCGGCGACCTGCCTGCCTATCCCGTCTTTTTTACCAAACCGTACACCGCCATCATAGGGCCGGGGGAGGCCATCCGCTTTTCTCGCCGGGTCACCCAAGCGGTGGATTACGAAGGGGAGCTGGCTGTGGTCATCGGCAGGCAAGGGAGGAACCTCAGGGAGGAAGAGGCCATGGATTACGTCTTCGGGTTCACCATTTTGAACGACGTCAGCGCCCGGGATGTGCAAAAACGGCATGGCCAGTACTTCAAGGGGAAGTCCCTCGACACCTTCGCCCCTTTGGGTCCGGCTCTCGTGGAGAAGGAAGACTTGCCCCCGGTGGAGGAGCTGGAGCTCCGAACGTGGGTCAACGGGGAGTTGCGGCAAAAGGCCAGCCCTAAAGATCTTCTCTTCTCGATTCCCCAACTTCTGGCCAGCCTTTCGGAAGGGATGACCCTGGAACCGGGAGACATCTTGGCGACCGGTACACCGGAAGGAGTGGGCCTTGGCCTGCAGCCGCCCCAGTTCCTGAAGGGTGGGGACCAGGTGCGGATTGCCATTACCGGCATCGGGGTCCTGGAGAACCGGGTACAAGAGGAGGAGCCCTAAGGGACCTCGAAGGACCAGGAGGCGTGAAGAAATGGAGGTAGGGATAGGGCGATGAGGCTTAAAGCCTATGGGACGCGTGCCATTGCGCTGCTGCTTTCCTTTGTTTACGGATACTCCGCCTGGACGAAGCTGGCCGACCCGGCCACCTTCAAGATTTCCCTGGAAGGATACTCCTTCCTGCGGCCGTGGGCCTCCTTTCTGCTGTGGTCCGTGCCCATCCTGGAGGTAACCTTGGCTGCCTTTTTGATCCTTTCCGTCATCTGGGACTGGCGCCGGGGATTGCGGGGAAGTCTCCTGGTGGCGGCGGCAGGTTTTGCGGCCTTCACCCTTGTGCTGTCCTGGTCCCTTTGGACGGGGGAAGGCCAGGCGGGGTGCGGCTGCTTTGGCGGCCTGGAACCGGTCAGCCCGTGGGATGTGGTTAGGGATGGCAGCTTCCTCCTCGCGGCCCTGGTGGGCTTTTACCTGGCTGCTCCTGCAGAGGGTCCATTGGACCATTGAGGGTTTTTCCTCCCCTTGCCCTTGGGGTAGACTAGAGGCAACGCGTAGGAGGTGAGGGGCTTGTTCAACACCCCCCTCTGGCTGATGTGGAACTGGCACCCTGCCGTGTTGGTGGCGGTGGGGCTTCTTGCTGTGGGTTACCCTGTGCTCCTCCGCAGGACCGGAACCCAAGGGCGCGGAGGAAGCCCCTGGGCTTTCTACGGAGGCCTCCTCTTGCTCCTTTTGAGCACCGAATCCCCCATCGACCATCTGGGGGAGATCTTTCTCTTTTGGGTTCATATGGTTCAGCACATGCTTTTGACCTTTACCGTTCCGCCCTTGATCCTCCTAGGGCTCAAGGGGCACCTGCCCGACATCCCCAAACCCCTTTTACCGGTGGCCCGCTTTTTCACCCAGCCTATCGTGGCCGCGCTTCTTTTCAATGGAGTTTTCTCGGCCTTCCATCTTCCCAGCCTCTACGAGTGGGCCATCTCCAACCGCTTTTTCCACTCCATCGAGCACCTGGCGCTGGTGGGCCTGGCCTTTCTCTTCTGGACCCCCATCATCGAGCCTCACCGGCAGCTATCGCACCTTTCGGAGCCGGGAAAGATCGTCTATGTGTTCCTGAGCGGTCTTCTCATGATCCCCGTCTTTGCCGGCGTGACCTTTGCCGATGTGGCCCTTTACTCTAGCCATGCGGATGCCCCGCGGATCATGCGCTTGACTCCCTTGGAGGATCAGCAGCTGGGCGGGATCGTGATGAAACTCTGGGGCGGCTTGGTCTATGCCCTGGTTTTGGTGGTGGCTTTCTACCGCTGGGTGGCCCAGGACCCGGCCGGCAAAGCGGATCCCCAATTGTCCGTTCTCCCCAGGCGGGAAGCTCCTTCCCGTGAGGGTGCATGAATACGCCGTGGCTGCGGGTGATCCTCTGGAGCCTGGTCGTAGTCCTGGTGGTCTTCTACCTGTACCTGCGCTCCGCTGCCGGCGCATACGATCCCAGGGCCTACAGAGGGGCCGATCTGGGACTGGTGGCGGCTCCCTCCTTCCACCTCACCAACCAGAAGGGGGAGATGCGCCGGCTGGAAGATTACCGAGGTAAGGCCATTCTTTTGACCTTTCTCGATGGCCACTGCAAAGATGTCTGCCCCCTCACCCTCCAGACCATGGCCGATGTGGAGAAGATCCTGGGGAAGGATCGCTCCCGGGTGGCCATGGTGGCCATCTCGGTGGATCCATTGCTGGATAAGGTGGGGGAGCCGGCTCTGGTGGCCCAGAAGGGACCATCCCCGCAAGAATGGGATTTCCTCACAGGCTCCCTGGAGGCGCTGGAGCCGGTCTGGAAGGCTTACGGAGTGCAGGTGGACCAGATGGCGGTGGGGCGTTTCACCCTCAACCAGGCCCATGATACGGGATTTTTCATCCTGGACCCGAAAGGACGCCTCTATCGGTACATCCAGTCCGACGTGGAACCTATCCTGGTGGCCCAGTTGGTCAAGGAGGCCTTGGCCGCCGGTGAGACCCGGTGAGACGGTGGCTCTTTCCCCTGATGATCCTTTTGCTTCTGACGGGGTGCGGCGGCGGCATCGACTGGAACGCTACCCATGAAGGCATGGAGGAAGTGCGGCAAGCCCTGGACCGAGGCGATTACGGCCAGGCCAAGGCCCGCTGGCAGCCGGTGGATCAGGTGATTCACACCATCTATCCGACCCTGAGGGAAAAAAACGGCCCTTTGGCCAGGGATATGTGGCACCATATGGCCCTGGTGGAGCTGGGGTTCATGAGCGGAAACTGGGACAAGGCCCAGGAAGGGGCTGAGGCTTTGCCCTCCATCCTGAAAAAGGCGCAGGTGGAACTGGGAGGATTGAACGGTGGCCCCTGACGCCCCTCTCGTCGAGCTGGAGAAGGTCACCTTCACCTATCTGGGGCAGGAGAAGCCTCTCTTCAAGGGCCTTTCCCTGCGCCTCCAGAAGGGGGAGTGGCTTTCCATCACCGGGCCTTCGGGATCGGGGAAGACCAGCCTCCTGCGGATGCTTTACGGCGCCGTTTTTCCCCTAGAAGGAGAGGTGAGGGTCTTGGGGACCCCCGTAGACCGCCGCAGCCGCTACCGCCTGCGCCGCCAGATGGGATTGGTCTTCCAGTCCTTCGAGCTGCTGCCCCGAAAGACGGTGCTGGAAAACGTCGTTTATGGGGCGGAAATCCTGGGATGGCCTCCCCGCAGGGCCAGAGAGAAGGCGGAACAGCGTCTGGCTGACGTGGGTCTTTTGCCCCTCAAGGACCGGCGCCCCGGCACCCTTTCCGGGGGCGAACAGCAGCGGGTAGGCCTGGCGCGGGCCCTCATCCACGAACCCCCCTTGATCCTGGCCGATGAACCGACGGGCAATCTGGACCCGGCCAATGCCCGGAACGTCTTCGAGATCCTGTGGGAGTTGAAGGAGCGGTGGGGGTCAGGGGTGGTTCTGGTGACCCACTCCCGCGATCTGGTGGAGTGGTCCCAGGGGCAGCACCTGGAGCTGGGGAGGCTTTGAACATCTGGCCCTGGATCTATCTTCTGCGAGACGCGCGGCAGGGGATCGCCCGCTATCCCTTGAGCGCCCTGGCCGTCGTGATCATCGTGGCCTTTACCGCCATCGTTGCGGGAGGGACGGGGCTCCTTTTGGGGGCCAGCACGTCGGCGGCGGCCCTTTTGGAAAGGCAGGCGGAAGTGAGGGTGTTTCTTCGCCCTGAGGCCAATCCAGAGGTGGTCGCCAGGGAAGCCAGGCAGATACCCGGGATCCAGGACGTCCAGGTGATCTCCCGCGCTGAAACCCTTTCCCTGATGGAGAAGGCTTTCTCCTCCCGGGTCAACCTGAGCCAGGTCTTTGCCGAAAACCCCTTCTTCGATAGCCTGCGGGTTCAGGTAAAAGATGCGTCTCAGGTTTTCGCAGCCGTCCGCGGGCTGGAGAGCCTTCCAGGGGTGGACGAAGTGGTGGATGCCCAGGCCTACGTGGAGCCCCTCTTGCGTTTGAGCCAGTTCCTTCGCCGGGCCGGCCTTTTGGCGGTGGCGGCCGTGACGGCAGTGGCGGCCCTGGTGGTGGCGGTCACCTGGCAGGTGGCCCTGCAAAGCCGCCTTCCCGAAATCCGGGCGAAAAGTCTGCTGGGGACTCCCCCTATCCGGCAGCTGGCCCAGGCCTCTTTGGAGGGAGGACTTCTCGGACTCCTGGGGGGCCTTTTGGCCGCCTGGGTCCAGGTCTTCTACCTCTCCGCCTTGGCCCAAGGGCTGGCGGCAGCCGTGCCCTTTTTCCAGCTGGTACCCCCATACGGTTTCTTCACCCTCCTCATCCTCCTGGGGAGCTTTCTTCTGGGGTCGTGCAGCGCGATGGCAGCCGCATACCGGGTGCTGCGGGAGGTGGACTGATTGCGGCGCTTCCTGGGCTTTTTAAGCTTTTTCCTGGTGGCCTTCCTGGTGAGCCTTCCGCCTGCCTCGGCCCACATCACGGGAGTCTTCCTCTACTTTCTCAAAGATGTGTCGGGGGAAACGGCCAGCAGCAGCCGCAGCATCCTGGAGGGCCAGATCCAGGAAGTGGATCGCCGCCTGGCGGAACTTACGCCCCTCATCGCCGAGAAGGAGAGGGTTTATGGGGAAAACCAGGCTTCCCTGGGAGAGGCGGTCCGGGCCTATGAGCGCTATGCGGGGGCCATGGTGGCCTCCCTATTGCGGGCTTCCCAGAGCCCTGTGGATGTCCTGGCGGATCTGCGCATGTTTCAAAAGATGGTAGGGCAGGATATGGAAAAGCTGGAGAAACTGGGCCGGGAGCTGGATGAGCTGAAGGCCCGCAAGGCGGAGCTGGAGAGTTTTCGCGGGATGCTTCTCATGTTCGACGAAGCCCGCCAGAGACACGAGGCCTACCTGCAGGGCGAGGATGGCGACCCGGAGCAGTCCCTCTACCTTCTCTCGGAGGAGTGGGAATCCCAAAGGGTAGGACCGATGCGGCAGTGGACTCAACGGGCGGCGAAGATCCTTACCCGATGGCGGGATATCTGGCATCCCACCCCCGACGG
>JASBVX010000103.1 GCA_029960865.1 Bacillota bacterium
CCCAAAAATAAGGGACAAAAAGGGGCCTTGGGCCTTCAAAGGCCGCTTTCCTGCCACAAGGGATCCAGGAGGCTGGCTTCCTCGTCCGTAAGGTGCAGGAGGAAGGGAACGTGCTCCCTCACTAAGTCAGCCAGCTTTTCCGCCCACGGGTCCTCTTTCTCCTGCGCCCACATGCCGAGGACGGCCCCCATCAGGAGGACCAGGCGCGTCTTCCCTTCGGGCGCATGGGTCATGAGCCTTTGGATGGCGGTGCGGCCCTTATGCCCCAACTGGCGCACATAGGCCAGTAACAAGGCGATGGACCATGCCCCTCGCTCCATAGGCGATTTGGCGTGGTCAAGTACGCGTAAGAACGTCTCCAGCACGTCTTGGAGACCTTCCTCGGATCTGGCCTGCCTGAGGGTGGAGAGGACTTTGTCTCTGATGGCTCTCCATTCCCGGTGCCCCTCTTCCTCCTCCCCTCCCCCCTTGGAATCAAAAATCTGCAGGGCCTTGCTGCTGGGGATGAAGGCCACGTGGGAGCGACCCACCGCACCGGGGGTGAGTGTGTAATGGCGCATCAGATACCCTAACCTTTCGAGTTCCCTAAGCACGTCATAGGCCGTCCACTTGCTGACCCCGAGGGTCTTGGCAAGGGATTGGTAGTGGACCGGCAAGCGCGTTTTCCGGTAGAGCTCAACCAGATGACGCAGGAATTCTTTGCGCCGTTCCGTCAGATTCATAAGCTTCTTTCTCCCGGCCCTCATGGGCTCATCATACCCAAAAACCACAAAAACGCAAGGCAGACCACCTCCGCCGTTCCCGCGAGAGGGAGCCCGCCTACGGCCTTCTGCCCGCCCTAGCGGTTCCTTCTCCCCCGGGGAAAGAAGAGGACCGTCAAAAAGGCCACCAATGACACGGCCAAAGTAAAGAGGTACACCCCCCGGGTCCCGGCCAGAAGGGCCTGGGCCAGGCTTCCTTCCATCCCGGCGGGAAGGGGCTGGGGATGGGCCACGTCCAGAAGGCGGTCCACTGCCGAAAGAGCCCCCTGGCTTCCTCCCAGGGCCTGGAGGGTGGCGGGGTCCAAGTGATTGAGGAAGAGGGAATAGAGAACCGCCCCCATGAGGGCCAGACCCAAGGCGGAACCCACCTGACGGACAAACTGCTGGCTGGCGGTGGCCACACCGCGAAGGTGCGCCGGCGCCACGGCCTGGATCTCAATGATGAAACTGGTGGTGGAAAGGCCCAGGCCCGCTCCCATGAGAAAAGCTCCAATGGCGAGGTAGGAGGGCGAGGTGGAAAGGCTGAGATTCATGAGCCACAGGGAAGCGCCCGCCGTAAAGAGGGTTCCCAGGATAGCGGTCCAGCGAAAGCCCACCCGGAGACCCAGCCGGCCGCTGATGGTGCTGAAAAGAGGCCAACCGATGGAAACGGCGGCCACCACCGTCCCCGCCAACGCAGGGGACTGCCCCAAAGATCCCACCATGACGATGGGCAGGGAAAAGCTGATGGCCACCACCAGCATGCCCATCAAAAGGCCCGCCAGGTTGGAAACCCAGATGACCCTTTCCGTGAAGAGAATCACAGGCAAAAGAGGTTCGGGAAAGCGCCTCTCCTGGAGGACGAAGAGGAGGAGGAGCACCAGGGCGAGCCCCACCAGCAGCAGGCTCGGGAAGGAACCCCAACCCCACTGGCGCCCCTGGAGGAGGAAGAGCATCAGGGAACTGACGCCGGTGGCCAGAAGGGCCGCCCCCAGGTAGTCCACCTGGCGACCGTGACGCGGTGCCTTGTCTTCGTAATAGCGCAGGAGAATGAGAAACGCCAAAAGTCCCACCGGCAGGTTGACAAAGAAGACCCACCGCCAGGAGAGGACGGTCACCAGGAAGCCCCCCAGGGCAGGGCCCACCAGGGCGCTGATGCCCCAGACGCTGCTGAAATAACCCTGCATGCGGGCCCGCTCTTCATACTCATAGATATCCCCGATGATGGTCTGGGTGACGGGCATGATGGCCCCCGCCCCCAGCCCTTGAAGGGCCCTGTAGAAGATGAGCTGGCCCATGGTTTGGGAGAAACCGCAAAGGACAGAACCCAGGAGAAAGAGGAGGATGCCTCCGAAGAGGATCCCGCGCCTTCCCCGGATGTCGGACCATTTGCCGTAAAGGGGAACAGTGGCGGACGACACCAGGAGATAAAGGCTGGCGACCCAGGGATAGAGGGCAAACCCCTGCAATTCCCCCACGATGGCAGGCATGGCCGTGGCCACGATGGTGCCGTCGATGGCTGCCAGGAAGAGGCTCATCATCAGTCCTGCCGTCACCCAGCGCCGGTTCGAGAAAAACCCTCCCCACGCCCGCAAAAAGGGACTCCAGTCTCTTTACCTAAGGACCGTTGGCCTCTTTGGCGTCCTCCTCGGCGCCGCTACACTAAGGGGCACCATGGAGAAGCATACGGTAAGAGCCGCCGTTCTCGCTACCCGTCCCCAGGCTTCCGCCCAGCTGGGAGATGTGATCCAGCGTCTTTTGCCGGGAAGCGAAATCATCCGAGGGGAGGACTTCCCCCCGTCCGCGGGGGATCTCCAGCTGATCCTGGTGGAAAAGGATCTCTTCCTTGCCCGCGCTCCTTTCCCCTCGCCTGCCCCGGTGGTGGTCTTCGGAGATGAAGTTTCCCCTGAAGTCCTGCGGCAGGCCATGATGCGAGGGGCCAGCGATTACCTCACCTGGCCCGTCAGCCTGCCCGATCTTCGCCAGGCGCTTTCCGACCTGAATCTTCTTCCCAAGGAAGAAGCCGGCCACCCGGGGTTCCTCTTCTTTGCCGGCATTAAAGGGGGCGTGGGGAAGAGCTTTTTGGCCCTCAACACCGCCATCCTGGCAGGGCGCCTAAGGGGGGAGCCAACCCTTCTCCTGGACCTGGATCTGGACGGGGGGAGCCTCCACCACTACCTCAAGCTGCCTGCCGCTACGACATTGAAGGACCTTTTGCAGGGCCCCAAGACGCCCCAGCCGCCTGAGCTCCTCCAAGAGGCCGCCCAGAAGGTGCCGGGGCTCCCGTTGGCCCTCTACCCCTCCCCGGAGATCCTGGGCCTTTGGGAAACTCAAGAGGATCATCGGCTGCTCTGGGTACTGGAACAGCTGCAAGCGGCCTTCCCCAGGGGCATCGTGGATCTTCCCGCAATTTGGGACAACCGCACGGCCGCCCTCCTGCACGATGCCGCGAAGATTGTCCTGGTCTTCCCCGCGGCCGCCTCCTCCCTCCCCCTGGCTGCCCGCTGGCTGCGGCGCCTGAGGGAGGAAGGGCTGGGAGAGCGGGTCTTTCTTGTGGCCAATCGCCATCAACCCGACATGCGTCTCACCCCCCGGGCCATGGCCGAAGCTCTAGGGAGGCGGATCGACATCCAGCTTCCCTACGACGGGGAAGCCCTCCCCTCCCTGGAGCAAGGCCGCCCTTTGGCAGGGCGCCGCCAGTTGCCAGCCCTGGTGCAAAACCTCAGACCCCTGGTGGAATGGGCCTGGCCCCAGCTAGGGGCAGCAAAGGCGGAAAGGAGGGTCAAGGATGTCCCAGCTATCCCTGGAGATCTTGAACCGAACCTTCACCCGCACGCTCCGCGGGTATGACCCCGAAGAAGTGGATCGCTTTCTGGAGGAGCTGGCCCGCCGCTGGGATGAGGAGGTAGCCCGCCTGAAAACCCAGGTGGAGATGCCCCACCCCAAGACGGAAGAGCTGGAGAAGGAACTGGCCCAGTACCGGGCCATGGAGAAAGAGCTGGCCCAGGCCATCGTGGCCACTCGCAAAGAAGCGGCCGCCACCTTAGCCAGCGCCGAGGCCAAAGCAGCGGACATGCTGCAGGAAGCCCAGCAAAGGCGGGAAGAGATCCTGCGCCAGGCTCAGGAGGAAGGCCAGGCGGAAAAAGAGCGGCTCTTGCAGAGCTTGGAACGCCTGGAAAGCCGCCGCCAGGCCTTGGAAGAGCAGCTGCGCCTCATGGAAGACCAAGCCGAGAAAGCCCTCCATCAGTGGCAGGCCATCGAGGAAGCCTGGCGCCTGGCCCAGGAAGCCCTCCAGTCCCTCCAGCCCTTTTTGCCGGCACAGCTATCCAAGCCCTCCACATAAACCGTGGCCGGGAGGACCCGGCGATGTTCCGGAGAGGTTGGGGACGGCAGGGTTCCCATCCCCTGGTGTTTTACGTGGCCTTTCTCGCGATCCTGGCCTTCATGGCCGGGCATTGGGTCTTTGCCCGGGCGGTGGAGATCTACACCGGCTCCATCCTCATCATCAGCTTTCCGGGGGTAGCCGCCCCCGACCTCGCCCAGCGGATCCTGGAAATCCTCCGCTGGGCGGGCTTCTTGAGCATCGCCACAGGCGCCTTAGTCATGGCAGGGGGCCTGGCCCTCTACTGGGCAGCCCGCTCCTACCTTCAGAAGGCCGGGCGCCTTTTCTAGGTCAGGGAAGGGGAGGAATCATCCCCCGGGCCGCCATGGCCAGGGCCAGCTGCCTCACCGCCACCAGGTAGGCTGCCTGGCGCATATCGGTCTGCATCTCGCGGTGCATGGCAAAGACTTTAGCGAAGGCGTTCTTCATCTGGCGGGCCAGCCGCTGGTTGATCTCTTCTTCCCCCCAGTAGTACTGGCTCAGGTTTTGCACCCACTCGAAGTAGGAGACCGTGACCCCGCCCGAGTTGCAAAGGATGTCGGGAATCACGAAGATGCCTTTTTCCCGCAGGACGGCGTCGCCGTCAGGGGTGGTGGGCCCGTTGGCCGCTTCCGCCACGATGCGGCAGCGCATCCCTTGGGCTGTGTCGGCATCGATCTGATTCTCCAGGGCTGCCGGTACCACCACGTCCACGTCCAGCTGGAAGAGCTCCTTGGTGGTGATGGGCGCCCCTTGGGGAAAGCCGGCAATGCTCCCCCGATGGGCCGCATGCTCCAGGAGGGAAGGAATGTCCAGCCCTTCCGGATCGTAAAGGCCGGCTTCGATGTCCACCACCGCCACCACCTTGACGCCCATGGCGTGGAGGAGGCGAGCGGTGTGGCCGCCCACATTCCCGAACCCCTGGATGGCCACCGAGGCGTTACGAAGCTTCAACCCCAGGTGCTGGGCCGCCTCGTTGATGCAAAGGACCACGCCTCGGCCCGTAGCTTCCCCGCGCCCGAAAGAACCTCCCAGAATTAAAGGCTTTCCCGTGAAGACACCGGGATCGTTCCGCCGTACCACCCGCTCATACTCGTCCATCATCCAACCCATGATCCGCTCGTTGGTCCCCACATCCGGGGCCGGAATGTCCACGTGGGGTCCCAAGTATTCTGCCAGACCCCGCACATATCCCCGGGCCAGCTCCTCCAGCTCCCGCAGGGAAAGCTGGCGGGGATCCACCACGATGCCCCCCTTAGCGCCGCCGTAGGGGAGGCCCGTCACCGCCGTCTTGAAGGACATCCACATGGAAAGGGCCTTTACCTCGTCGGCCGTCACCGCCGGGTGGAAGCGAATGCCCCCTTTGGCGGGCCCCAGGACATGGGTGTGCTGGGCCCGGTAGCCGGTGAATACCTGGAGCCGGCCGTCGTCCCGGCGGATGGGAATATTGACTTCCACGAAGCGATGGGGGTAGCTCAAAAGCTCATAGACATCATGGGGAAGGTTCAGCCTCTCCACGGCATCCTTCAAAAGGGCCTGCACGATGCGATAGGGGTTGCGTTCTTTTGTCACCGCCTGATCTTCAGGCTGCACCGCCA
>JASBVX010000104.1 GCA_029960865.1 Bacillota bacterium
TTCACGCCATATGGGAGGAGATGAGGCGCCTTGACGGCGAGGGAATGGAGTGAAAGGATTCCCCGGGCCACTCCCCACCTGGAGAGGCTCCAGGATGATCTGGCCCAACGGGAAAAGCGCCGGACCCTGCAAGTGCGGCTCTGGCAATGGGGTCTTTTGCTGGCAGGGTTCCTTTTCTGGGAAGGGGCCTCTCGCCAGGGATGGCTGGATCCTCTCCTCTTCAGCTCCCCGTCCGCCGTCTTTGGACTCTTGCGAGGGCTGTCCCGGCAAGGCACCCTTTGGACCGACATAGGCGTTACCGTCTATGAAACCGTGGTAGGGTTTGCCCTGGGGGTCCTGGGAGGCGCCCTAGTCGCCTTTCTCCTCTGGCTTTTCCCCTTCCTCTTGCGCATTCTGGACCCTTACCTGGTGGTCCTCAACAGCCTTCCCAAAATCGCCTTGGGTCCCGTCTTCATCGTAGCCTTCGGCGCCGGGTCCCGGGCCATCGTCATCATCGCCGCCTTCGTCTCCATCTTTGTGACCATCAGGTCCTCCTCCGCCTTTGGGATGGATGTGAAATATCCGCCTGGCCGCTCCTTTGGGGCAGGGGGATGATCTTCGCAAGATCATTTCCCTCCAGCTTCCATGCTCCTGGCCACCCTCGATCAACATCGGCTCGCCTGGATCGGGGTCATCGTGGAGTTCCTCGGGGCAGAAGGGCTGGATTCATCGTGTACGTTTCAGGTCTTCAACTTCTCCTACGTCTATGCCGGCATTCTGCTGGTAGCCCTTTTGGCCAGCTCTATGTATGTGGCCTTTCAGGCCCTAGAGAATCGGTATGGCGGCAAGGCAGATACGCTCAGCGGCCGCGAATGGCCCTCACTCTGGGCGGAGCCATCCTTTCATAAAAAGAATGTACACCGCCCGTCCGCCCCAGAGGAAATTGATCCTCGTAGTGGGGCTGGTGATCTTCCGCTTGGCGTCCGGATGAGCCATCCAGAAGGTACCGCCCTTCCCCATCTCCGCCAACTGCGCCAGCTGGCAATGGGCGGGCGCAGCATTGGCTAAGCGCAAGCCCCGGCTTTAGCCGTGGGGTAGTTGACTGAAGCAAGCTTACACGGACATAGTCGCCAATCCACCCGGCGATGTCATCCCGTAGTGCTCGTGAAGAAAAACGGCATCGATCCCAAAAGGACGTGGAGTTGACCTCGCGCCCTGAGCAACTGGCCTACAGCATACGGTCCACGGCGGAGAGGACGGATTCGGCACCGAAATCGCTTCTTTCGCGTCCTCTTCCGAAACGCGGCAGAATCTCCGGCAGGGCGTCGGGATAACGGCCTTCGCCGTGCAGCCGCTCAAGATCACGCAATGCTCGCTCCCACACCATCAAGCGCCACGCCCATATCCTGCAGCATCTGGCGACGCACAGGGAACGCGCGGGCAACCATCCCAGACCGGGCCAGCAAGGCCGCCTTCAGTGCCTTCTCTGCCGCCTGCTGAGCGGGAAGATGCCACGTAGGGATGCCGGATCTTATTCGACCTGGCAGCGTCCCCACTTTGTTGGCCGGTAGGTTAAGTCTGTCCAAATCCGAGACTAACCAGTTGTAGAACCACTTGGCCTCCAAAAAACTCTTCTAATATGTTCCGCCTTCTTTCTGGAGAGATTTTGGAGTTTGCGCTGAAATACGACAGATCTTTGGGTTTCCCTGCGCTCCTTTGTCTTCTGTAGAGTGTTTTTGATCCGGTCGGCTTTGTCCATGGCTTACTTCCCTTTCCGGTCTTCGATGTACTCCCGAATGGTCTCCTCCCATATGTGCCCGACCGATTCGACATAGTACCACCTCGTCCACAGAGAGGGGAGACGCTTTTCAGGAGGGGAAATTCTGCCTTCAATATCCGAGACGTGTAGCCCTTCAACTGCTGCAGGATGAAATGGGGACTGTTCGTTTTCTTTCTGGCCTTCTCGAGCAATAACTCTTTTAGTCGTTCGGCCACTTCGCCCACCAGGACCTTGCGGCAGTACTTGGGGCACCCGATGAAGTGGAACCTTCCCCTGGGAAAAAGCGGACTCCAGATGTCCGGGAGTCCGGCAAAGGGCAAAAAAGGGGGGCGATCCGGATGCGTTCGTTTCACCAGCCCGGATCTCTTAGGGTCCCATCCCAGTCATGGATCTTCATCCCGGTGGCTCCCCGGGGTGATCTGGACTGCCTTCACCCCCGAACGGTTCCACAAGCGGTGAACGTGCTCCCGTACCTGGCGATTTTCCTCGAGTTCCCTCAATCCGTATGGCACCTTGGACGTCAGAGAGAGACACCCCTTCTTCCAGGAGGCGTTTCGTGAGGTCCTCCCGGCCTGCGGGAAGGAGGTAAGGCTCCCCCCAGGGGCTGAAATCGAAGACAAAGCTTTCCTCATGGAGCCCCCGGCCCGCTGATCCATCTTCATCCCCCCTTTCTTTCCTGCGCCAGGAGAGCCGCCGTTCTTGCCCCGTGAGGGGCCATGTGTACAATTCCATTAAAATACTCCTGACATAAGGATGATGAAGGATGGCCCATCCTCTGCTTTGGGAGTCCCTGGCCCTTCCCCTTTCCTTGAAAGAGCTGGTGGCCATCGCAAAGGAAGCCGGGGTTGCGGTAGGCGCCGAAGGGGGAGAACTGCAGACCTTCGTCAAAGCGATGGGGCCCTTTAGGGGCGAGCCCATGAGTTTCGAGGAAGGAACCCTCTACTGGATCCCTTCCCGAACCCTGGCAGCGTCTCCCCGCATGGACGTATGGATCCGGCAGGCTTCTGCGGCAGGGGTGGCCGGATTCATGGGGGACTTTAAGGACCTTCCCCATTCTTCCGTACTCCTCGCCCGGCGCCTCTCCATGCCCCTCCTCCACCTGCCGGAGGGAGACCCTTTTCCTTTGGTGGCCTTGTGGGTGAAGAGGAGCAGGCTCTTGCGCCTTCAGGCCCTGGAGATGGCCCAGGAGATCCAACAAGAGCTTCTTTTCCTTTGGCGGCAGGGAGAAACGATCGAGGGCCTCTTGGAAAAGACCCGTGCCCTGACAGGTGGCCCCGTGGAACTTTCCCTCCCGGAAGAAAAGGAGGTCCTTTCACATCTTCCCCCGGGAGAAAGGGTTATCGAAAGAACCCCCTCGGAGGAGGGGATCCGCTACCTGGCCGTCCTGCGCCCCCAAGGAGACATTCTCTACTTTTTGCGGGCCGGCATGGTGGGTGACACGGTGATGGAATTGGCCCTCGAATCTACCCTTCCTCTGCTGATGGTTCTCATCGAAGAGCGATTGAGGGACCGCTACCAGGCGCAGCAGCAGCGGATGCAGGCTCAGGCGGACATGTTCCGCTGGCTCCTGACGGAAAAAAACATCTCCCCAGAGCTGGTGATTATCGCCCGCCAGCGGGGCTGGGACCTTACCCGCAACCATGCCGCCGCCATCCTGGACATGGAGGGCCATAGGGCGGAATCCCCCAGGGAAGCCATGGAACTCTATGAAACGCTGGAGACCGCCTTGACGGCAGCCGCTTCCCGCCAAGGTCTGTGGCTGGCCCTGAGCCCACCCTTAGAGGGGGTCTTCACCATCCTGCTGCGGGGGGTGGAAAAGGAGATCACCCGCGAGGAAGCGGAGACCTTCTTCCAGGCAAGCCTGGACAGGCTTCGCCTTTCGTTAGGTCAGGGCATCCGGGTCGGCATGGCGGGACGGGTGGCACCTCTGGCCGAGTTTTCATCCTTGCGGGAGGAAGCGTGGCAGGCTCTTGCCATCGGATCCGCCTTAAGAGGCGGTGCTCCCGGGTTTATGAGCGCCAGGCACCTGGGCTGGCATCGCTATCTCTACCGGTGGTATCTTTCCCCCGACGGTCAGGACCTGGCGGGCCGGCTCCTGCAGCCCCTCCAATCCCTCAACCCGGAGCAAAGATCAGTCTATTGGGAAACTCTGCGGGCCTATCTCCGCCATGGAGGCAACATCCAGGCCATGGCCAAGGATCTCTTTCTCCACCGCAACACGGTCCGCTACCGGATCAAGCAGCTGGAAAGGCACTTAGAGGTCCGTTTGGAAGATCCCGAGGTCCGCTTCTTCCTGCAGCTGGCCCTTTTGGCCGCGGATACCCTCCGTTGATATGGTGCAGCATGCACTAAGGGATAGGGACAAAACCAGCCGCTGGCACCATAGATGCCCATGACCTGCCCCATTATACTGGCCGCAAACTTTTTGAAAAGAGGTGGGTCCGATGGCAGAGGAAGAAGGCCGTTTGGGACGCGATGATTACTCCCTTTCCCGCGTCCCGCAGAAGGAAAGGTATTCCTGGGTCAGCGTCGCCGTCCAGCGTTTCGGGCAGCTCTCCGCCCTGTCCCAGTTCCTCTTGGGGGCAACCCTGGGGTTTGGTCTCGACTTCTGGACAGCGTTCTGGGCCATCACCCTGGGCTCGGTGGTCCTGGAAATCGTCTCTATCTTCACCGGCATCATGGGGCAGCGGGAAGGCCTCAGCACCTCCCTTCTCGCCCGTTGGGCAGGGTTTGGGAAGTACGGATCGGCTCTCATCGGCCTGGTGATTGCCACCAGCCTCATCGGATGGTTCGGCATTCAAAATGCCGTCATGGCGGAAGGGCTCCACTCCCTCCTGGGCGGCGTTCCCCTTTGGGTCTGGACGGTCATCTCCGGGGCCGCCGTGACTTTGATCGTCGTTTACGGCTTTCTCTCCATGACCTGGACCGCCTACATCACTGTCCCTGCCTTCATCCTTTTGGCCGGCTACTCCATCGCGGTGGTCCTGGGCGATCATTCCCTCTCTTCTCTCATCACTTCCCCTCCTCCCGGCACCCCCATGACCCTGGCCATCGGCGCCACCGCCGTGGCGGGCGGGTTCATGGTAGGGGCCGTCATCACCCCCGACATGTCCCGCTTCAACCGATCGGTGGGGGATGTGATCAAACAAACCATCGTGGGGATCACCTTGGGGGAATACCTCATCGGCCTCATCGGGGTTCTCCTGGCCCACGCCATCGAGACGGAGGACGTGGTGCAGATCATCATTTCCACCAGCGGCACGGTAGGTGTCCTGATCCTGGTGACCGCCACCCTCAAGATCAACGACTGGAACCTCTATTCCGGATCGCTGGGGCTCGTCAATCTGCTGGATTCCACCTTCGGGGTTAGGATCAACCGTGCCTGGATCACCCTCTTGGTGGGAGCCTTGGGAACCGCCCTAGCGGCAGCTGGTATTTTGTCCAAGTTCGTGGGCTTCCTCACCCTTCTGGGCGTCACCATCCCTCCCATCGCCGGCATCATGGTCACGGATTACTTCATTTTGCGGCGGCACCGCCAGGCGTTGGAGGAGAGCGCCCGACAGGGCACGATACCAGCAGAGGTGGAGCCCATAAACTGGGTGGCTCTGGTGGCCTGGCTCCTGGCCTCTTACACGGGCTATGCCCTGAACTGGGGAATCCCCGTCATCAATGCCCTCCTGGCCGCCGGGATCCTGTACTACCTGGGAATGAAGCTTTTCGGCAAAGCCGCACCGTTGCGTGGGGGGAGCGAGCAGAGAGCATGAAGCGCACGATCGGGCCCGACGACCTGGAGGATCTGGCGGTCGGGGCCACCATTTTGGGTACCGGGGGCGGCGGAGATCCCTACCTGGGCAGGCTGATGGCCGAGGAGGCTCTCCGCCGCCACGGCCCCGTTTCCCTGATCGACGTGGAGGATCTTTCT
>JASBVX010000105.1 GCA_029960865.1 Bacillota bacterium
CCGATTCCAAGGGCCGCTGGGGGCGGGTGACCTCCTCCCGAGTCAAGATCTGGGCCGCTCCCAGTCGACGGAGATACCCGTCTCCTTCCGGATGGCCGGTGCTGGCCTCCACCGTGTAACCCAGGCCCACCAGCATATCTACCGCCAGGGACCCCACGCCGCCGCTGGCCCCCGTCACCAGGACCGGCCCTTTCTCGGGAGATAAGCCGTTATGTTCCATGCGGTGGATGGCCAGGGCTGCCGTGAAGCCGGCCGTGCCCAGGATCATGGCTTCCCGAAGGCTGAGCCCCTTGGGCAGGGGGAGCACCCACTCTTTCGGTAGCTTCACCCTTTGGGTATAACCCCCAGGGCCGCCCGTGCCCAGGTCATATCCCGTGGCGATCACCTCCAGACCTGGAGGGAGCTCGTCCACCGAGGACTCCACCACTTCCCCCGCCAGATCGATGCCCAGGATGGACGGCACCTGGCGCACCACGCGGCTATCCTTTTGGGTCGCCAGCCCATCTTTGTAATTGATGCCGGAGTACCGCACCCGGATGGTGACATCCCCCGGGGGAAGATCCCCTTCCCCGATCTCTTTCCATCCCACCCGGTAGTCCTCATCCATCATAAAAGCTGGAAAACGCTCCATCCTCCATCCCCCTTTGGCACAATCTTTCGCCCTTTCTTTCGTGGCGCCTGCCGTCCCTCCCATTCCCGGAGTCCTTCCCTCGGGAAGGAGGAAAGCTAAGGGCGGAGGTGATGGACCCATGGAAAAGGCGCTACGAGCCCTCAAGTACCAGGTGACAGCGGAGCTTCTCGGCAAAGAGGTACCCGCTTTCGAAACCTCCGAGGAGCTAGCTCCTGGGCTGCAGGGGAGCGCGACCGGCTTCGCCTCCGGCCAGGCGGCCTATGAAGAGTGGAAGTTCGAGCTGGCCCAGGAACTGGGGGTCCCTCTGGTCCGGGGCTATAACGGTCATCTGACCTCCCGGGAAGCGGGCCAGCTCGGAGGCCACATCGGAGGCCAGATGGTCCGCCGCATGATCCGCTTTGCCCAGGAGCAGATGGCCCAGGGCCGGCAGATCTAGGGGGAGGGGCAGCCTAGGCTGCCCCCTCTTCTTCCCTTCAGAACCCGTAGATCTCCTGATATTTTGTCCGCAGGTAGGCCAAATAAGGCTGCGGATCCGGTCCACGGCCGGTCACCTTTTCCAGAAGTTCCATTCCTGAATAGAGGCCGGCCCTTTTGTGGATCTGCTCCCGCATCCACTTCCCCAGGGGCTGGAAGTCGCCTGCTTCCATGCCCCGAGCCACTTCTTCCTCCCGACGGGCCGTTTCCACCAATTGCAGGGAATAGATGTTCCCGAAGGTGTAGGAGGGGAAATAGCCCATGCTGGTCCCCGACCAGTGGACATCCTGCAGAACTCCTTCCCCGTCATGGGTGGGAGCCCTGCCCCACGTTTCCTTCACCGCCTGGTTCCACACTTCGGGAAGATCCTTCACCTCCAGTTGACCGTTGATCATCTGGCGCTCCAGGCGGAAACGCAGGAAGATGTGGAGGTTGTAGGTGAGCTCGTCGGCCTCTACCCGGATGAGGCTCATTTCCACTCGGTTCACAGCCCGGTAGAAGTCTTCGACGGAGCGTTCCTCCAGCTCCGGGAAGTAATGGGTGACCCGGGCCCGGAACCTCTCCCAGAAGGGACGGCTCCGTCCCACCACGTTTTCCCACAGGCGGGACTGGGATTCGTGCATCCCCAGGGAGGAAGCTTCCCCCACCGGTGTACCCCACCACTCGGCAGGAAGACCCTGCTCATAGAGCCCATGGCCTCCTTCGTGGAGGGTGCTGAAAAGGGCGCTGGTGAGGGTATCCCCGAAGCGGGTGGTGAGGCGGACATCCCCCGGATAAAAACCGCTGGTGAAGGGATGGGCCGATCGGTCGAGGCGGCCCCTCTCCCTGTCAAAGCCGATGAAGTCCAGAGCTTCCAGGTTCAGCTTCCACTGGTCTTCCTCCGAGAAGGAACCCCGCAGGAAACGGTCGTCCACCCGCTCGAGATGCTGGGCCACCGCCTGCACTAAGGGCATGAGGCCTGCCTCCAGCTTTTGAAAAACCCCCTCCACCAGGGCAGCCTTCATCCCTTCCTCAAAGAGGTCCAGGAGAGCATCGTAAGGCTCCTTTTCGTAACCCAGGGCCTGGGCCGCCTGGCGCTGCAGCTCCACCAGGCGCTGAAGCTTGGGGGCGAAAATCCGGAAAGACTTCTCTTGCCGCGCCGCCAGCCACGTCTGAAAGCCTTCGGAACTGGCCCGGGACATCTCCGCCACCAGCTCCGCCGGGATCTTGACCGCCTTATCGTAATTGCGGCGCATGCGCCGGATGGAAGCCCCCTCGAAGGAGTCGGGGGCTTTGGCCTTCTCCCATCCGGAGAGCTTTTCCAAAAGCTCTCCCACCTGGGGAGACGCCAGGATTTCATGAGCCTTTTGCGCCAGGTAAGCGCCGGCTTCAGCTCGGGCCGGAGCTCCGGTGGCAGGCATATTCACCTGCTCATCCCAGCCGAGAACGCCTTGGGCGTAACCCAAGAGAGCCAGTTCTTTGCTGATGTCCAGAAGTTTCTTGAAAGAGGCGTCCATGGTTTCCTCCCATCGATGGTGGTTTCCGGGGTCCTCTAGCCGTTTCGCCTCTCTTCAGGAAGAATCCTTCTTCGGCGGACTAAAATCAGCTTGCCTCCCTTAAACTGAAGATATGAGAAACCAACTTTCACGCCGTACACAGAGCCTGGCTCCCTCCGCCACCCTGGCCTTGGATCAGAAAGCCAGAGCCCTCAAGGCCCAGGGCAAAGATGTCATCAACCTCACCGCCGGCGAACCCGATTTTCGGACTGTCCCCGCCGGCGAAAGAGCCGCCCTCCAGGCCATCGAGGAAGGGTTTACCCACTACACCGAAGGAAAGGGAGATGAAGGGCTGCGGGAAGCCATTGCGGACAAGCTGCGCCGGGAAAACGGGCTTTCCTACAGCCCTGCCGACATTGTGGTCAGCAACGGTGCCAAGCAGTCCCTGGCCCAGGTCTTGTTCGCCCTCCTGGATCCCGGCGATGAAGTCATCCTCCTGTCTCCCTACTGGGTGAGCTACCAGCAACAGGTGCTCCTGGCAGGGGGGGTGCCGGTGGAGGTCCCCACCCTGGAGGGAAAGGGATTCCACCCCGATCCCGAAAGGGTGGCCCAGGCCATCACGGAAAAGACCAAGATCCTGGTCCTTAACAGCCCTAACAATCCCACCGGCGCCCTCTACACCCGGGAAGAAATCCAGGCCCTCATGGACCTGGCCCGCCGCCACGACCTCTGGGTTCTCTCCGATGAGATTTACGAGCATATCGCCTACGATGGCCGGAAGGCCCTGAGCCCTGCCGGCCTGAATGAGGACGCCTTCAGGCGGACCGTCGTCATCAATGGGGTGTCCAAAGCCTATGCCATGACAGGATGGCGCATCGGCTATGCGGCTTCCCCCCAAAAGGAGCTCATCCAGGGGGTGGCCGCCTGGCAAAGCCACCTCACCTCCGCCCCCTCTTCCATCAGCCAGCGGGCGGCGGAAGGAGCCCTGCGGGGGGATCTGGGACCGGTGGAGGCGATGGTGGCCGCCTTTCAAAAGAGGCGGGATTTTCTCTACCCCGTTCTCTCCTCCATAGGGGTTGCAAGTCCAGCGGCCGGAAGGGGCCTTCTACTTCTTCATCGGCTTGGGTCCTTACCTCGAGGGAACCACCAGCTCCCGGCTGGCAGAGGAGCTTCTGGAGGAAGCGGGGGTGGCGGTAGTCCCAGGGGAAGCCTTCGGCTACCCCGGCTGCTGGCGCCTCAGCTATGCTACCTCCGAAGGGGAGCTGGAAAAGGCGGCCCAGCGCCTCAGGGCATGGTTTGCCGAGAGGGAAGCTCGATGAGGAGAGCTCCCTTAACCATGGCTTCCCGGGCCATGGAAGGATGGCAGGTGAAGTAGAGGACCTGCCGGTGCTCCGCCACCTGGCGCAAGATGTTCCAGGTGGCTTCCCGCCGTTGCCCATCGAAATGGACGAGGGTTTCATCCAGGAGAAGGGGTAAAGGCTCCCCCTCCCCCTCCAGGTGGGATAGAAGGCCCAGGCGCAGGGCCAGGTAGATCTGATGAAGGGTCCCCTGGCTCAGGGGAAAGGCTGCCGGGAACGATCCGTCGGGGCCTTCCACCATAAGCTGGGGGCCTTTTTTGTCCACCCGCCCTTCCTGCCCAAAACCTGGGGGTCCTTCTTCCTCATCCATGAAGAGGCGCCGGTAGCGGCCGCCGGTGAAAGACGATAGATACACGGAGGCCAGGCGCAGGGTCTCAGGCTGGAACGTCTCGCGAAAACGGCGCTGTCCTTCCTCCAGGATCCGTTGCAGGAGAAACAGGCGATCTCGCCGCCGCCGGATCCGCCGGAGTTCCTCTTCCACCTCTTCCATCTGCGCCAAGAGAAGCGACGGTTCCGGCCCCTGGGCCAGCTCCGCCCGCCGGGCCAGCAACGCGTCCCTTTCCTCCTGCAGCTTCCCTCTCTCCCGCTGCAGTTCCTCCTTCAGCCCCTCCTGTGGGGCAAAGAGACCTTCTCGGCGGGCTTTCTCCACCGCCTTCCGGATGGCTTCCAGAGGGCCCCCGTCCCGCTCCAGCTCCTCTTTGAGGATGCGGGCCTCCTGGAGGGCCTGAAGGCGTCGTTCCGCTTCCCGGGCTCCTGCCTCGGCCTCGGGTGCCAAGGCCCGAAAACGCTCCTGCAGCGCTCCCAGGTGCTCCCGCAAGGCTTTCCACTGCGCCTCAATCTCCTGCCACTCCGTGAGGGCGCCTTCCCTTTTCTCCAGCGCCTCAAGGGCCCGCTGGGCTTTCTCCCGCGTCTGATGGAAGAGCTCGGGAAGATCCTCATACGTCCGCTGGGGCGGGGGTGAGGGCAGGCTCTCCCACAGGCGAAGGAGCACCGCCTCCCCCTGGCGGCAGGCTTCTTCCCGCCGCCCTTTTTCCAGCAAAAGGCCTTCCCTCTCCAGAAGAAGGTTCCGCAGGGCGGAAAAGCGGCTTTCCAGCTCGTCGGCAGAGAGGCTTTCCGCCAGGGACGGCGCCAGGGCCAGGGGCTGAAGGGTGGAGGCCAGTTCCGCCAAGGCCTCTTTTTCTTCTTGGCGCGCCCTCTCTTCTCCTTCCACCAGCCGGGCCAGGTAGGGGTCGGCCAATCCCCGCCCCCGCAAGACGGCCCAGAGGAAGAGGGCGAAAAGGCCGCCCCCTCCCAGATAGAGACCTCCGGCATCCAGAGCGAAAAAGAGGAGGATCCCTGCCCCCAGAAGGCCCAGTCCCAGGTATAAAAGGGGCCGCAAGGCCGCCTCTTCCCGGCGTCGCCTGGCTTCCCCCTCTTCCTCTTCCCGCCGCCGTCTCTCCCTTTCCCGGCGCTCTTCCCGGGCCGCCAACCAGCGGCGGAAGCGGCCCTCCCCTTCTGCGGAGAGAAGGAGGGATCCCTTCTCCAGGGAACCCTGCAGGAAAAGGCGTTCCGCCGCCGGGCCCAGCTCGCGCTCCACCTGCTGCAGGCGGGGTTCCAGGTCTGCCAGCTCTACCCTGTGGCGGCGGAGGTTTTCCAGGACCGGCAGGACCTGGGCCACCTCTTCCCGGCGGACCCAGAGCTCCCTTTCGAAAGGTGAAAGGGCGGCGGCCA
>JASBVX010000106.1 GCA_029960865.1 Bacillota bacterium
GCCAGGCCGTCATCAGCGAGGTGGACGGCACGGTGGAGGTGGTGGAGAACCGCGGGCGCCGGGAGATCCACATCCTTCAGGAGGACGGTGCCGCCATGGTGTACCCGGTGCCTTTCGGGTCCCGGCTGCGGGTCCGCACCGGCGATACGGTGGAAGCGGGCGATGAGCTCACGGAAGGTTCGGTCAATCCCCACGACATCCTGAAGATCAAAGGGGTGCGGGGTGTCCAGCAGTATATTCTCCAGGAAGTGCAGCGGGTCTACCGCCTCCAGGGCGTGGACATCAACGACAAGCACATCGAGGTCATCATTCGCCAGATGTTGCGGAAGGTGAAGGTGGAGGAGTCGGGGGACACCCGGCTGTTGCCGGGGAGCCTGGTGGAGAGCTACGAATTCGAGGATGAAAACCAGAGGGTGCTGGCTGCCGGCGGAGAGCCCGCCAAAGGGCGGCCGGCTCTCCTTGGGATTACCAAGGCTTCGCTGGCCACCGAGTCCTTCCTCTCGGCGGCCTCCTTCCAGGAGACGACCCGCGTCCTGACCGATGCGGCTACCCGGGGGCGGATCGATCCCCTCCTAGGCCTGAAGGAGAACGTCATCATCGGGAAGCTCATCCCCGCCGGAACCGGCATGTCTCAATACCGGAACGTGCGCCTGGTGGGGACGCCTCCGGTGCAGCAGCCCGACGGGCGACCGGCGGTGCCCGCCACCATCGAGGGCCGCCCTGTTTCGGTACTTGGGAAGCAGCCGGTGGTGTCTCCCGATGGGGAGGAAGAGGACGAGGAATGAGCTCAGGATCTGAGAGACCAGAGGAAGAAGAGCTGGGGTAAACAACCCAGCTCAGGTTGTGGAGAAACTCGCCAAGAGCCGTGGATCCGCAAGGATTCACGGCTTTTCTCGTGGAGGAAATGGGTAAGACCAAGAGACAGGGTGATGCCGGTGTTCCACTCCTCTTCAAGCAAGCAGATGGCGCTGGAGGTGGTCATTCAGCGTTCCCGTAGGCTTTCTCACCGCGTTCTTGGTGACGGTCGTGACACCCCCCGACCAGGAGCTGGCGGTCAGAGCCCGCACGGGGGTGGGGGCGGAATCCTAGCAGGACCGAACCCTGGGGACAGCGAACATCTACCTATCAAGAGCGGGGCAGCTGTGCTGCGGATCCAGCTTTGCTCAAGAACAAGGGAGGTGTTTCCCGTGGCCGTGAGGGACAAAGGGGCGGAACCAAGCAGCACCATCGGGGTGCACTGGAAAGAAGAAGAATACTATGAGCCCAGACCCTCTTTTATCGCTCAGGCAAACCTGACGGACGAGTCGGTGTTTGCGCGTTCCACCTTGGAGAACTTTCCCTACTACTTCGAGGAGTACGCTCGCCTCCTCCACTGGTTCAAACACTGGGAGAAAACCTTCGACGACAGCAACCCGCCCTTTTGGCGCTGGTTTGTGGGGGGTGAGCTGAACGTCTCCTACAACTGCATCGATCGCCATCTAGGGGAGCGCAGGGCCCAGACAGCCATCTATTTTGTGCCCGAACCCGAAGATGAGCCCATCGTGAAGTACACCTACTACGAGCTCTGGCGGCGGGTCAACGAAGTGGCTGCCCTCCTGCGGGATTTCGCGGGCCTCAAGAAGGGCGATCGGGTTACCATTCATATGCCCATGATGGCGGAGCTTCCCATCACCATGCTGGCCTGCACCCGGTTGGGTGTGATCCACAATGTGGTCTTCGGAGGGTTCACCGGCAAGGCGGCGGCGGAGCGCTCCCTGGATGCGGGAAGCCGCCTTCTCATCACGGCCGATGGCTACTACCGGAACGGCAAGTGGCTGGACCACAAAGCCAAGGCCGATGAGACGGTCAGGATCTGCTCAGAAGGGGGCCTGCAGCTAGAGAAGGTCCTGGTCTGGCAGCGTTACCCCGGAAAGTATGCCAGCGACACTCCCTTGGTGGATGGCCGGGATTATGTCATCAACGATCTTTTGCCCCGGTATCGCCACCAGCTGGTGGAACCGGTGCCCGTAAAAAGCGAAGATCCCATGTTCCTCATGTACACCAGCGGGTCCACGGGGAAACCCAAAGGGGTACAGCATTCCACCGGGGGTTACCTTTCCTACGTCACGGCCATGGCGAAGTACTACCTGGATATCCATCCTGAGGACGTCTATTTTTGCCTGGCGGACATCGGATGGATCACGGGCCATTCCTTCATCGTGTACGGCCCCCTTTCCCTGGGCGGGACCACCATCGTCTACGAGGGGGTTCCCACCTACCCCGATGCGGGGCGTCCCTGGCGGATCGCCGAAGAGCTGGGGGTGGACATCTTCCACACTTCCCCGACGGCCCTGCGGGGTTTGCGCAAGGCAGGTCCGGAGGAGCCCCTCAAGTACAACCATCAATTCAAACTGATGGTGACCGTGGGGGAGCCCATCGAGCCCGACGTGTGGCGCTGGTACTACCACGTGGTGGGGAAAGAGAAAGCCGTGATTGTCGACACTTGGTGGCAGACGGAGACAGGCGGTTTTCTCATCGTCCAGTCTCCGGCCCTCCACAAGATGAAGCCCGGCAGCGCCGGGCCCGGGGTGCTGGGGATCCATCCGGTGATCCTGGATGAGGAAGGGAACGAGATCCCTCCTGGGTCCGGCAAGGCGGGTTACCTTTGCATCCGCAATCCCTGGCCCGGCGCCATGCAAACCCTCTGGGGAGACCCGGAGCGGTATATCCGTGGGTATTACGCCAAGTTCAACAAGGATCCCCAGAGCAAAGACTGGCGGGACTGGCCTTACCTCTCCGGTGACAGTGCCATGCAGGCGGACGATGGCTATTTCCGGATCCTGGGGCGGGTGGATGACGTTCTCACGGTGGCCGGCCATCGCCTCGGTACCAAAGAGATTGAAAACGCAGCCCTCAGTGTCCCGCAGGTGGCGGAGGCTGCCATCGTGGCCGCTCCCGACGAGGTGAAAGGCTCGGTACCTCACCTCTACGTGGTCCTCCACCCCGGGCACGAGCCTTCATGGGAGCTGGCCCAATTGATCCGGGAGACGGTAGCCCGCGAGATCAGCCCCATCGCTCGCCCCGAAAAGGTTTTCATGGTCCCTGATCTTCCCAAGACCCGGTCGGGAAAGATCATGCGCCGGATCCTGGCGGCCATCTCCCGGGGCGATCAGGATCTGGGGGATGTGACGACCCTCGCCAATCCGGAGGTGGTGGCGGAGATTCAAGAGCATGTCCGCAGAAGCCTTCGGTGAAGGGGTTCCGGGTGAGGAAGGACAGGTGCTCGCCGGAGGAAGAAATGGCGTTAAGGCCATTTCTTCCTTTCATGAGGGGATCTTCCCAGGGGGAGAGGCCAAACGCGCAAGGGCTAGGCCAGCATCCAGCTGGGCGGTTCGGGTGGTACCATGGAAGGACAGGCGCTCTTTCCCTCGCTGCACACCTTCTCCCCAACCTCTTTATTGACACGGTTTAGGGGCCGCTCTACAATGTACCAGTGTCTTTGGGCTATCCGGACCTTAATGGTCAGCGCGCTGTAGGCATCCGTGCCGTCACCAAGGCGGTATTGCGGGGCCAGGTGGAGCGAGTCTATATCGCCCGCGATGCTGACGAAGCCGTGGTGGCGGGTCTGCGGAAGCTGTGCCAGGAGAGGCACATTCCCGTGGTGGAGGTGCCCACCATGGGTGAGCTGGGAAGAGCCTGCGGCATCGAAGTAGGGGCTTCAGCGGCGGCTGTGCTCCGGGAATAGGACACCAGCACGAGGGAGGGAAAGGGTATGCCTACCATCAATCAGCTGATTCGGCATGGGCGCAAGACGCTCAAAGAGAAACCGTCTGCTCCGGCGCTGAGAGGGAATCCCCAGCTTAGAGGGGTTTGCCTCGTGGTGAAGACCACCACGCCCAAGAAACCCAATTCGGCCCTGCGCAAGGTGGCCCGCGTCCGGCTCTCCAATGGGACGGAAGTCACGGCCTACATTCCCGGTGAGGGTCACAACCTGCAGGAGCACTCGGTGGTTTTGGTCCGGGGCGGCCGCGTGAAGGACCTGGTCGGCGTCCGGTACCACATTGTACGGGGGGCCCTGGATACCGCGGGCGTTCAGAATCGGCGCCAGGGGCGGAGCAAATACGGGGCCAAGCGTCCCAGAGCGAAGTAGGAGGCAAAGGATCTATGCCTAGACGTGGTCGTGTTCCGAGACGAACGGTGGCGCCGGACCGCCGGTACGGCAGCGAGCTGGCCGCCCGCATGATCAACAAGGTCATGCTGGACGGCAAGAAGTCGTTGGCGGAAAAGATTTTCTACACAGCCCTGGAAGAGGCCGCCCAGCGGGCGGGGAAACCCCCCCTTGAACTCCTGGAGACGGCCGTGAAAAACGCTTCTCCCCTTTTGGAGGTGCGTCCGCGGCGGGTAGGGGGTGCCACCTATCAGGTTCCTATGGAGGTTCGGCCGGAAAGGCGGCAGACCCTGGCCCTGCGCTGGATCGTCCAGTCGGCCCGGGGCCGCAGCGAGCGGACCATGGTGGAGAGACTGGCCCACGAGCTTATCGATGCGGCCAACAACAGCGGTGGGGCGGTGCGCAAAAAAGACGAAATGCATCGCGTTGCCGAAGCCAACCGGGCCTTTGCCCATTATCGGTGGTAAGGAGGGAAAACCATGGCCCAAAGCGATGCCGCCAAGGCGGGGTTGACAGCCCAAAGGAGTGTTCCTTTGGAGCGCTACCGCAACATTGGCATCTCGGCTCATATCGATGCCGGTAAGACCACCACGACGGAGCGCATCCTTTTCTATACCGGCCGGGTGCACAAGATCGGCGAGGTGCACGAAGGTGCCGCCACCATGGACTGGATGGTCCAGGAGCAGGAGCGGGGCATCACCATCACCTCGGCGGCGACGACAGCTTTCTGGAAAGATCATCGCATCAACATTATCGACACGCCCGGGCACGTGGACTTCACCGTTGAAGTGGAGCGATCTCTGCGGGTGCTGGACGGGGCGGTCGGTGTCTTCTGCGCCAAAGGCGGGGTTGAACCCCAGTCGGAGACGGTGTGGCGCCAAGCCGACAAGTATCGCGTTCCGCGCATCGCCTACGTGAACAAGATGGACATCGTCGGGGCGGATTTTTATCGCGCCGTCGGGCAGATGAGAGAGCGGCTCGGGGCAAACGCCGTTCCCATCCAGCTGCCGATCGGGGCGGAAGACACCTTTGAAGGGATCATCGACCTCGTGACCATGCAGGCTTACTATTACCTCGACGATCTGGGGACCAGGAGCGAAGCGCGGGAGATCCCCGGGGATTACAAAGATCGCGCCGAGGAATACCGGCAGAACCTCCTGGAAGCGGTGGCCGAAGTCGACGAGGACCTGATGATGAAATACCTCGAAGGAGAAGACATTACCCCCGAGGAAATCAAAGCGGCCCTGCGGAAAGGGACTGTGAGCGGACAGATTGTGCCGGTCCTGTGCGGTTCTTCCTATCGCAACAAAGGGGTCCAATTGCTGCTCGATGCCATCGTCGATTTTCTCCCGTCACCGGTGGACATTCCGCCGGTTCGCGGCGTGACGCCGGATGGTCAGGAAGTGGAGCGGCACTCCAGGGACGATGAACCGTTCTCGGCGCTGGCGTTCAAGATCATGAGCGATCCCTATGTTGGAAAGCTCGCGTTCTTCCGGG
>JASBVX010000107.1 GCA_029960865.1 Bacillota bacterium
TCACCCGGTTTGATGCCCGGGATTATGAAGTCCGCATCGGGGCGGAGGTGAAGGATTTCGATCCCCAGGACTGGATGGACCGCAAAGAGGTGCGCCGGCGGGATCGCTTCACCCAGTTCTTTACGGCGGCCACCCAACTGGCCCTGAAGGATGCCGGCCTGGAGCCCAAGGAGCTGGATCCCCAGCGGGTGGGCATGGCGGTGGGGACGGGCATCGGGGGGATGGAGACCCTCTATGACCAGATTGTGGTCCTTTTGGAGAAAGGCCCCCAGCGGGTGAGTCCTTTCCTTGTGCCCATGATGATCGCCAATATGGCGGGAGGGCAGGTGGCCATCGATTATGGCTTTACGGGGCCCAACGCCACCTATGTCACCGCCTGCGCCTCTTCGGCCCATGCGGTGGGGGAAGCCATGCGCATGCTCCAGCTGGGCCTGGCCGATGTGGTCATCGCCGGAGGGGCGGAAGCGGCCTTCGTGCCCATCACCATCGCCGGCTTCACCAACATGAAGGCCCTTTCCACCCGGAACGACGAGCCGGAGAAGGCCTCCCGGCCCTTTGACGCCCAGAGGGACGGGTTCGTTCTGGGAGAAGGGGCGGCTGTGTTGATCCTGGAGCGGCTTTCCTTCGCGCGGACCCGCAAGGCGCCTATCCGGGCGGAGCTGGCGGGGTACGGCATGACGGCCGATGCCTACCATATCACGCAGCCGGCGCCCCGGGGGGCCGGGGGAGCGGCGGCCATGCGCCTGGCCCTGGCCGATGCGGGCCTTTTGCCGGAAGATATCCAGTACATCAACGCCCATGCCACCTCCACCCCGGTGGGGGATGCGGCGGAAACCCAGGCCATCCACGATGTCTTTGGCGCTCATGCGCAAAACTTGATGGTGAGCTCCAGCAAGTCCATGACGGGCCACCTTTTGGGGGCCGCCGGGGCTCTGGAAGCAGCCATCACCGTGCTGGCCCTGGAAAAGCAGGTGGTACCTCCCACCATCAACTATGAGCACCCGGATCCCGAATGCGATCTCGATTATGTGCCCAATGAGGCGCGGTCTTATCCTTTGGAAGCGGCTCTCACCAATTCCTTTGGTTTCGGCGGCCAGAACGCCTGCCTGATTTTCAAGCGGTGGCGGGATTAAAAACCATGGGGGAAGAAGGGCTTCCGGAAGCCCTCCGGGCGCTTTTGGGGGCGGAGCCCCAGGATCTGGACCTCTACCGGCAGGCCTTGACCCATGCCTCCTACGCCCTGGAGGAAGGCCTTCCGGTAGAGACCCATTCTTATGAGCGGCTGGAGTTTTTGGGTGATGCCGTCCTGCAGCTGGCGGTGAGCCACTGGGTCTACGAGCGCCGTCCCCAAGTGCGGGAGGGGGAGCTGACCCGCCTCAGGGCATCGGTCGTGCGGGAAGAAACGCTGGCGGCCCTGGGGCGGGACCTGGCCCTGGACCGTCTGGCCCGCCTGGGGAAGACGGAGGCCCAGGGGGATGAGCCCAGGCCCAAACTTTTGACCGACCTTTTGGAGGCCCTCTTGGGGGCCCTTTACCTGGACCAGGGGTGGGAGCGGGCGCGGGATTTCGTCTTCTCCCTCCTGGATCAAAAGCCTCCCACCCTCAAGCCGGTGGACAATCCCCGGGGGGAACTGCAGGAAAAGCTCCAGCGCATGGGGAAGACCGACATTCAGTACGTGGTGGTGGAGGAGGAAGGGCCGCCCCACCGCCCCCTTTTCACGGTGGAGCTGCGGGTGGAGGGGGAAACCCTGGCAGTCGGGAGGGGACCCTCCAAACAGGCGGCGGCCCGGGAGGCGGCCATGAAGGCCCTTTCCCACCTGGCGGAGGAATGGCGTGCGCCTGAGACGTCTTGAGATCACCGGCTTCAAATCCTTTGCCCAGCGGACGGTTCTGGAGCTGGAAGACGGCATCACCGCCATCGTCGGGCCCAATGGCAGCGGTAAGAGCAATGTGGCCGAGGCCATCCTCTGGGTGACGGGGCAGGTGCAGGCTCGCCAGCTGCGGGGCCAGCGCCAGGAAGATGTCATCTTTGCCGGGAGCGACAGCCGCCGCCCGGCGTCCTGGTGTGAGGTGGAAATCACCTTCGAGACGGGGGAGAAGGAGCGGCCGGCCTTAGGGGCCGAGATCAGCGTGGGCCGGCGGGTGGACCGGGCCGGGGGCAGCGAGGTGACCCTCAACGGGCAGGTATGCCGTGTTCGGGATCTGGGCCTTCTCTTTGCGGGAACCGGGGTGGGGGGCCATGCCTACGCCTTTGTGGGCCAAGGCCAGGTGACCTCGGTGCTGGAAGGAAGGTCCCGGGACCGGAAAGCCTTGGTGGAAGAGGCAGCGGGGGTCGCCCTCCACCGCCGCTACCTGGAGGAGATCCAAAAGTACCTTTCCCGCTCGAAGCCCCTTTTGGATCGGTGGCAGGAACGCCTTTCCCTCCAGGAGGAGGCCCTTTTGCCCCTGGAAGAGCAGGCCCAGCGGGCCCGCCTATACCGGCAGCTGAAAGAAGAAGTGCGCCGCCTGGCCCTGGGCCTGGCCCGATCCCGGTGGGAAACCCTTTCCGCCGGGATGAGCCGGGGGAGGGAGGAGCTGGACGCCTGGCAGGAGACCTTGGCCCAGCTGGAGGACCAGCGGGCTCGCCTGGACGAGGAGGAGGCCCGGTGGTGGCAAGCATCGCAGGAAGCTCGCCGGCGCCGGGAAGAGGAAGAGAGCCGGCGGCGGCGCCTCTGGCGGGAACGGGAGCAGCTTTTGTCGCGGCTGGGGGACCTGGAGCGGCAGGCCAGGCTCTGGGAGGAATCCCTGGCCCGGGGGAAGGAGCGCCGGGCTTCCCTGGAGGCCATGGTGGCCCAGTGGGCTCAACGGGCGGCGCAGGCGCAAGGGGCAGCGCCCCACCCTGCGCAAGAAGATAAAGAACTGGAGCTTTTGCAGGAAAGGCGCCGGAGCCTTCTGGCCCGAAGGCAGTCCCTGGAAAAGGCGGGAAAAGAGGCACAGGAGGCGCTTTCCCGCGCGGAGGCGGCAGCCTTCAGGCGACGAGAGATAGAAGGGGAAAAGGGGCGTCTGCAGGAGCGCCTGGGGCAGCTGGAGGCTCTTTATGAGGAGGCTCGGCGGGAGGTGGAGATCTGGAGCCAGGCCCGCAGGGCGGCGCAGAAGGAGCGGGAGGCGGCTCAGGAGAGGGAGCAGCGGCTGCAAAAGGAACTCTTGAACCTTTCCCGGGAGTTGGGGCGGCTGCAAGGGGAGCGGGAAGGTTACCGGGCTCGCCATTTCCTGGGCCAGGGGCCAAGGGCCCTTCTCCAGGCCCGGGATGAGGGAGCGCAGGGGCTGCAGGGCCTTTTGGGGACGGTGGCGGAGCTGGTGGCGGTCCCCCCCCATCTGAGGAAGGCGGTGGAGGCGGCCTTGGGCGGGGCGGGGGAATACCTGGTGGCCGCCACGGGAGAAGTGGCGGAAAGGGCCATCGGGTGGCTGAAGGAAAAGGGGCGGGGGAGGGCCACCTTTTTGCCCCTGGATCAGGTGAGGCCGCCCCAGCTGCCCCAAGAACGAGCCCTTGGCTTTCCCGGCATTCTCGGATGGCTGGCGGAGAAGGTGGCAGCCCGGCCGGGGACGGAGAAGGCGGTCAGCCACGCCCTGGGACGGACGGTCCTGGCGGAAGACTTGGGAGCGGCCCGGGCTTTTGCCAAAGCCACGGGGCAGCGGTATAAGGTGGTGACCCTGGATGGGGACCTGATCCTTCCGGGGGGAGCCATGACGGGAGGCAGTCCCGCGGCAGCGCGCAGCCTTTTGCAGCAGGTGGAAACGATGCGGGCCCTGGAGGAGCGGTTCCAGGCCTTGCAGGTCCAGGAGAGGGAGCGGCAAAGGGCTCTCCACGCGCTGCAGGAAGATAGGCGGCAGGCAGCCTCCCGGGAAGCTTCCGGGGAAGGGAAGGAGAAAAGGGCGCGGGAGGAGCTCCTGCGGCTGGAGAAGGAGCGGCAAGAAGCCCTTTCCCGGCTGGAGCGCCTCAAGGGGGAGGAACCGCTTTTATCGGCGCCGGAGCTAGAGGAGGCGGCGAAGAAGGCGCGGGAAGACCTTTCCCGGGTGGAAGAAGAAGCCCGCCGCCTGGAGGCGGAAGGGGCGGAGCTGGAGGAACGGTGGGAGAAGGCGCTGGAGCAGGAGCGGCGGCTGGAGCTGGAGCGGGAGAAGGAGCGGTTGATGGGGGAAGAGGCCCGCTGGCGCCTCATCAGGCTCCAGGAAGAAGCGAAAGAGGAAGAGGACCGAGCCCGGGAAGCCCTGACGTTTCTGGAAAAGGTGGAGGGTGAACGGGCACAGCTGCAAGAGGAGCTGGCGGAAAAGGAGCGGCAGATCGGAGAGGCGGAGGCTCTCCTGCAGGAAGGGCAGGAGGAGGCGGCCCGGGTGGAAGAAAGGCTGGAGGGCCTGCGCCGGGAGCGGCAGGAGCTGGAGAGGAACCGGCGGTCCCTGGAGGGGCGGGTGCGCCAGGGAGAGGCCCAGCTGATCCGGGCGGAGGAAGAACTCCGCCATCTCCTTTCCAGGGTGCGGGAAGAGTTTGCCGCGGAGGAGGGAGAGCTGGCCCGGGTGGAGCCCCTGGCAGGCCCTGGGCTGGAAGAAGAGCTCCAGCGCAGGCGCCAGGAGCTCTTCCATCTGGGAGGCGTCGATGAGGGGGCCATCGCCCTTTTCGAGACCCGCTGGACCCGCTACCGGGAGGAAGAAGAGCGGTTTCGCCGGTATGAGGGAATCTACCGGCGGCTGGAAGAGCTGGCCGCTCGTTTGGGCGAGGCGGTGGAAAAGGGGTACCGGGGGACGCTGCAGCGGGTCAAGGAAAGGTTCCAAGAGCTCTTCTCCCGCCTTTTTGGCGGAGGCCAAGCCGATCTTCTGGACGAAGAGGGGGAAGGCTTTTCCATCGTGGCTAGCCCCCCGGGGAAGAAGACGGAGCGGATCTCCCTTCTTTCCGGGGGAGAGCGATCCCTGGTGGCCATCGCCTTTCTCTTCGCCCTCCTTTTGGAGAATCCCCCTCCCTTCTGCCTTCTCGATGAGATGGATGCCGCCCTGGATGAGGCCAACGTGGAACGGTTCGGCCGCCTTTTGCGGGAGATATCCCGGTATACGCAGGTGCTGGTGATCACCCATCAGCGGGGTACCATGGAAGCGGCAGACCGCCTCATCGGGATCACCATGGGGGACAGTGGGGTGAGCCAGGTGGTGGCGGTGGAACTCAGGCAGGAGGGCGATGGCGACTTTGTCTACGTGGATGGAGCGGCTGCGCCAGGGGCTGCAGAGGACCCGGCAGCAATTCACCGATCGCATCCGGCAGCTGGTGGGGGGCCGGGCGCTGGATGAAAGCCTTTATGAGGATCTGGAAGAGACGTTGATCCTGGCGGACGTGGGGGTGGTGGCCACCCAAAAACTCCTGGAGGAGGTGCGCCGCCGGGTGAAAGAAGAGGGGGTCCGGGAAGGGGGGGAGGTGCCGCAGCTGTTGCAGGAAGCGATGCGGGAGCTTTTGGAAGCGCCCCTTCCCCGGGAGAGGGGACCCTTGGGATTGGCTTGGCCCGCAGAGCCGCCCCTGGTGGTGATGCTGGTGGGGGTCAATGGCAGCGGCAAGACGACGACCACGGCGCCGCGCTGAAGACGCTGCTCTTCGCGCTGGTGGGATTGGACCTCCGC
>JASBVX010000108.1 GCA_029960865.1 Bacillota bacterium
GATGGTCACCGCGAGATCAGGTCGGAACTGGAGAAGGTGCCAGGCGATGCTGGCGCCGATGACGCCTCCGCCGATGATGGCCACGTCTGCTTGAGTCAACCTGCTCCCCCTTCCTCCTTCTATCCTTCACCTCTGCGGAAAAGGAGCAAGGCCAGGATAAAAGCCCCCAGGGCCAAAAGAGCCACGATGGTGAGGTCGAAGGAGAAGGTGTGGGCCACCAGGGCCTTGGCCAAGGGGGAACTGCCGTACATGACGCCCCGCAGGGCATCGACGGCATAGGTCAGGGGGTCGATCCTCATGAGAAACTCCATCCAGGACGGTACCCCCTGCAGAGGGAAAAAGGCCCCCGACAGCATCCAGAGAGGCATGACGACGAAGTTCATGATCATCTGAAAGCCTTCCATGCTGCTCATCCGCGAAGCCAGAGCCAGCCCCAGGCCTGAAAGGGTGATGGCGATCAGGAACATGATGAGCCAGAGCTTGAGAACCCCCACCATCCCCGGCCAGAGACCCAAAAAGGGCATGAGAAGGAGAAGGATGGTCCCTTGAATGAGGGCCTGGGTAGCTCCCCCCAGCATCTTTCCCAGGACGATGGAGCTCTGGGAAATGGGGGCCACGAGAATCTCCTTCAAGAAGCCGAATTCCCGGTCCCAGATCACCGAGATGGAAGAGAAAAGGGAGGTAAAGAGGACCGACATCCCCAGGATACCGGGGAACATGAACTGGGTGTAGGAAAACCCGGGCGGCAAAAGGGCGCCCCCCCGAAAGGTGCTGTTGAGCCCGATCCCGAAGATCAGGAGGAAGATGAGGGGTTGGGCCAGAGCTCCCACCACCCGGGTCCATTCCGTAACGAAGCGGGTCATTTCCCGCAGCCAGAGCGTGTACACAGCCCGCAGTTCGTGAGCCATCTTGGTGCTTGCACCGATGTCAGCCATCTGGGCGCCTCCTCTCAATGGCCCCGCTGTAAGCGCATGCGGTCTACGGCCGAAGCTTCTTCTTCCCGGATGGCCCGGCCCGTCAGCTTGATGAACACGTCGTCCAGGGAAGGCCGGCTGAGGGTCACCGCCTGGATATGGTGGACAAAGGCTTCCACCAGCCGGGGGACCCAGGAGGCGCCTTCTGCCGTTTCCACTACCACCTGGCCCTGAGAACCGGGGCGCACCTTGAGCTGAGGCCACCTTTCCCGGATGGCCGCCAGGAGGGTTTCGGGATCGTCGGTCATCAGGGTGATGACGTCCCCGCCAAACTGGGATTTCAGGCCGTCGGGAGTATCCAGAGCCACGATCTCCCCGTGGTCGATGATGGCGATGCGGTCGCAGTTTTCCGCCTCATCCAGGTAGTGGGTGCTCATGAAGACAGCCACCCCTTCCCGCTCCCGCAGCTCGTGGATGTACCCCCAGATCTTCATCCGCGTCTGGGTATCCAGACCTGCAGTAGGCTCGTCCAGGAAGAGGACTTTGGGGCGATGCAAAAGGCCCCGGGCAATCTCCAGTCGCCTGCGCATACCTCCCGAAAAAGTCTTCACCCTCTCCTGGAGGCGGTCTTGGAGCTCCACCATCTCCATTAGCTCTTTCACCCGGGCGACCGCCACATCCGAGGGAACCCCATAGAGCATGGCATGGAAACGGAGGTTCTGGGCCGCCGTCAAACGGTCATCCAGGCTGGGATCCTGAAAGACAATGCCGATGGATCGCCTCACCTCATCCGGTTGGGTGGACACATCGTAGCCGGCTACCAGGGCTTTTCCCGCCGTGGGGCGCACGAGGGTGGCCAGCATCTTCATGGTGGTGGTTTTCCCCGCACCGTTGGGACCGAGAAAGCCGAAAATCTCAGCCTCTCGCACCTCAAAGCTGATCCCCTTAACGGCGTGGACGGCACCGTACCGTTTTTCCAATCCTTCCACCTGGAGCAAAGGAACGCCTCCTTTATGGAAAGATTCTACAGGCTTCAGAGAAGGGCTCACCACCCCGAAGGTGCTCCAAGAGGGCCACATCCTCATCCATGGGTTTTGACAACCGCCAACGACCCTGCATATTATGGTTGGCACATAGAGAGGTGATGGGTCTGGAGGAACATGCGACCATTCTCTTTTCCCATGTGGACAAAACCTATCCCGGAGGGAACTATGCCCTCCGGGATCTCAATCTGTCGGTCCTTTCAGGGCAGCTGGTCTGCCTCATCGGGCCCTCCGGCTGCGGAAAAACCACGACCCTGCGCCTCATCAACCGTCTGGTGGAGCCGAGCCGGGGCACCATCCGGGTGCGGGGGGAAGACATCCAAAAGCTCAACCCTGTGGCCCTGCGCCGCAGCATCGGCTACGTCATCCAGGACATCGGGCTCCTCCCCCACATGACCATCCTGGAAAATATCGAGCTGGTGCCCCGCCTCCTGGGTTGGGACCGGAAGAAACGGCGGGAACGGGCCCTGGAACTCATGGAGATGGTGGGCCTGAGCCCCGACGAATACGCCCATCGGTATCCCCGGGAGCTTTCCGGCGGTCAGCAGCAGCGGGTAGGGGTGATGCGGGCCCTGGCGGCCGAGCCCGACATCATCCTCATGGACGAGCCGTTCGGCGCTCTGGATCCCCTTACTCGTCAGAAGCTCCAGGACGAGCTGAAAAAACTTCAGAACCGGCTGAAAAAGACCATCGTCTTCGTCACCCACGATATGCCGGAGGCCCTCAAGCTGGCAGATCGGATCATCATCATGAAGGACGGCCGGATCCATCAGGAAGGGACGCCCGAAGAGATCCTGCGCCATCCCAAGGATGCTTTCGTGACCCAGTTTCTCGGAGGAAACGGCCAGGGACCCCAGACGGTGGCCGATCTCATGAAAGAAGAGGCCGTCACCGTCCGCCCAGGCCAGGGGGTGGCCGAGGCGGTAGCCATCATGAGGCGGCACCGGGTGAACGCTCTTTTGGTGGTGGAAGGAAGCCAGTACCTGGGCGTGGTGACAGCTGCCGGCCTGCGCCGGGCTGCGAAGGAAACCAAAAGGTTGGCAGACCTCATGGAAGACCACCCGGCGGTGGAGCCCGAGGAACCTCTGGAGACGGCCCTGCGCCTGATGCTGGAGGAACACCTGGACCTCTTGCCGGTGGTGGGTAAGGACCGGCAGCTGGTGGGGATCGTCACCCCTTCCAGTGTGGTGGATGCCCTGGCTTTCCTGATCCCCCAGGGGGCCAACGGGGAGGAACCGGGCCTATGATGGGCGATGTGGTCCGGGTGCTTTCCCAGCCCAGTACCTGGTCGAAGATAGGTGTGCAGGCCCTGCAGCATGTGGAGATCGTCCTCTTGGCCCTGGTGGCCGCCGTGATGGTGGCCGTGCCCGGCGGCATCTTCCTGGCGGGCCTCAAGAAGATAGCCGAGCCCATCATGTCGGCGGTGGGCCTCTTGATGACCATCCCCAGCGTGTCCCTTCTGGCCATCATGGTGCCCTTTCTCGGGATCGGGGTGGTGCCGGCCCTGGTGGCCCTTGGGCTCTATGCCCTGCTGCCGATCCTGCGCAACACTTACGCCGGCATCCTGGCCGTAAGCCCGGCGGCGGTGGATGCCGGCAAAGGCATGGGCATGACCCCGGGGCAGCTCCTCTGGCTGGTGGAGCTCCCCTTGGCCTTTCCCGTCATCATGAACGGCATCCGCACCAGCACCGTGTACGTCATCGGATGGGCCGCCCTGGCGGCCTACATCGGCGCTGGGGGCCTGGGAGACAGCATCATCCGAGGCCTTTCCCTCATGTCGGGGGGCTGGCTTTTGGCCGGGGCCCTCCCCGTGACAGCCATGGCCCTTTTGGCCGACGCCCTTTTGGGCAGGGTGGAACGACGGCTGACGGAGGCGGTGAGCTGATGGCGGTCCTCAGTTACATGTGGGAGAACAGCAGCCGTCTTCTGACCCTTACCGGGGAACAGCTCACCATGGCCCTTTGGGGGACGTTTTGGGCCGCTGCCCTGGGAATTCCCATCGGGATCTTCATTTATCGCCACCCCCGCTGGGTGGAACCCATCCTCTGGGTGGCCAACGCCGTCCAGACGATCCCTGCCCTGGCCTTCATCGGGCTGGGCATCATCGTCTTCGGGTTGGGGAGGACCACCGCCATTTTCATTCTCTTCGCTTACGGCCTCATGCCCATCATCCGCAGCACCTACACCGGGCTGCGCCAAGTGGATCGGGGCGTGGGGGAAGCCACCCGCGGCATGGGGATGACGGCTTGGCAGCAGCTCTTCTGGGTGGAGCTGCCCCTGGCTTTCCCCGTGATGCTGGTGGGGCTCAGGGTAGCGGCCGTGGTGGCCATCGGCACCGCCAGCATCATGTCCCTGGGGGGAGCGGGAGGCCTGGGCGAAGAAATTTTCGCAGGCTTGGCCCGCATCCAGGACAAGATGATTTGGGCCGGTTCCCTCCTGGCCATGTCCCTGGCCATTTTGACCGATCTTCTCTTCCTGGGCTTGGAACGCCTCCTGACCGCCCGGCGGCAGGGGAAGATAACGGCTTCCTGAATGGAGGGATCAGACATGGGAAGAAACCTGATGAAAAGGGGCTTGGCCGTCCTTTTGGCCGGGACCCTTCTCTGGGCGGCAGGTTGCGGCAGCTCCGCCGGCTCAGGCCAGACCCTGACGGTGGGTTCCAAGCAGTTTACCGAGAGCATCATCCTGGGTGAAATGGCGGCCCAACTGGTGGAAAAGAAAATGGGCATCCCGGTCAAAAGAAAGCTGAACCTGGGTGGAACCCTGGTGGTCTATCAAGCCCTAACCCAGGGGGAGATCGATTTTTACGTCGATTACGACGGCACCGCGTACCAAGTCCAGCTGCAGATAACCGATCCTATCCTAGATCCGGCGGCCGTCTATCCCCTGGTGACAGAGAAGCTGCAGGGGAAGAACATTCGGGTCTCAGAACCTTTGGGTTTCAACAACACCTATGCCCTGGCCCTGCCCCGGAATCTAGCGGAGAAGTACCGGCTCAAGACCTACAGCGATTTGGCCGCCGTATCCTCCTCCTTCATCTTCGGCACCGAGCAGGAGTTCATGGGAAGGCCCGATGGGTATGACGGCCTAGTGGCGGCCTACGGCTTCCGCTTCAAAGACGTCAAGACCATGGATTCAGGCCTCAAGTACCGCGCCGTCCAGCAAGGCAAAGTGGATGTCATCGATGCCTACGCCACCGACGGCCAGCTGAAGACCTTCGACATGGTGATCCTGGAAGACGACAAGCATTTCTTTCCTCCGTACAACGCCATGTTCCTGGTCCGCCAGACGGCGGCCAACGCTTACCCCGACCTAATGGCGACTCTGAACCTCCTGGCGGGCAAGCTCAGCGATGAAACGATGCAGGAGCTCAATTATCGGGTGGACGAGTTGGGAGAATCGCCGGAAAAGGTGGCCCGCGAGTTTTTGGCCCAGGCGGGGCTGGTCCCTTGAAAGGTCGGAAACCAAAGTTGTGATGCGATCCCGGTGGATAAAGGGAGCGCTCATCCTGGGGGTGGCGGCCTTTCCTTTCAGCGGCTGTGGCGGTGGGAGGTGGCTCCCGCTCGTCACGAACCCTGACGGTCGGTTCCAAGAACTTTACCGAAAGCATCCTTTTGGGAGACATGATGGCCCGGGAAGCCAAGATGGAGGACC
>JASBVX010000109.1 GCA_029960865.1 Bacillota bacterium
CGTGAGCCTCCAGAACAAAGGGCGCCGCTCCCTTCCTCCTGTGCCGGTCCTGGCACTGGTAGGAAAAAGGCCGCCCCAGGAAGGGGGGCGTTCCAAGGCGAGGGGGAATCTAGGTTTTCAGTATGGGGAAGGGATCGTCGCTTGGACCCGGGACCCCATGACCTCTTTCGTCCCCCTCCTAGAGGAGCTGATCGACCTCACCCAAAGCGGCCTCTGGCGCTTCGATCCGCAGAGGATCCAGGTGCTGCAGGATGGAGGATCCTTCTACCTCCGTTTCCGGGCTGCCCGGCAGCAGGCGGCGCCGCTTCCCGTGACCTTCGCCTGGCAGCCCCTGGGAGGGGAGGAGACACCGTGGGCCTTTTAAGCCTGGGAGGCATCTTCGGTTTTTATGCCCCAAAGGGGCTTTCCCGGGAAAAGGCGGAAGATTTCTTGGCCCGGGGTTTGAGCTTCCTTCGCCACCGGGGGGAAGGAGGCTGGCGCCTCTTTTTCTCTTCCTCCCAGGGATGGAGGAGCCTGGAGGGCGAGGGGGTGGCTCCCCTTTCCCTCCCCGATGGTCCCTTCGCCTGGGGGCTGGGGGCCGTCTTTCGGGGGGCGCAGCACCCGGGATGGCTGACGTTTCCGAAGGGGGCCCTGGTCTTTGCCGGGCGTCTCCCGCGTCTCCCCCGAGAAGGGGATCTGGCGAAGGAGTCCCTTTCCCTGGAGGGGGCCCTGGCCTTTCTGGCGGCCGATGGGCCTTTCTTCTACGCCGCCCGGGACCGCCAGGGCCACAAGCCCCTTTACGCCGCCCGGGAAGAAGAGGGCTTTTTCTTCGCCAGCGAGGGGGGGCCGGGCTTTCCGGGATGGGAAAAGGAGGGGGGACCCCTTCCCGGAGGGATTCTCTTTCGCTTTGGACCTGAAGGCTTCATGCCTTTAAAGAACCCTTGGGGAGCCGCCAAGGGCGACACCCGGGTTTGCGCCTTCGAAGCCCTCTACCACTGCCGCCCCGACAGTCTTTTGGTGGGAACGAGGGTCTATGCCCTCCGCCATGCCATGGGGCGCCTTCTCGCTCGGGAGGCTCCCGCCCCGGGGGATGTGGTGGTGGGGGTGCCGGATTCGGGCACAGCCGCCGCCCACGGGTATGCCGAGGAAACCCGCTTGCCCCTGGTCATGGGCCTTTGGAAAAACCCCTATCTGGGCCGCACCTTCCTTCGCTCAGCCCCCCAGGAGCGGGATTGGGCCCTTTCCCAAAAGCTTTTCGCCATCCCCGAGGCGGTGGCGGGAAGGCGGGTGGTCATGGTGGACGATTCCATCGTGCGGGGAGCGACGGTGGCCTGGAACGTCAAGCTCCTCCGCCAGGCGGGCGCCAGGGAAATCCATGTGCGTATCGCTTCACCCCCGGTGGTGAAGGGCTGCCCCTATGGCCTCTTGGGGGTGGAGGAGGGGGCTCTTTTCCAGAGCCATCCCGAGGCTCTCCCGGTGGAAAGCCTGGCTTACCTTTCCCTCTCCGCCTTCGACGAGGCCCTTTCTCAGGGGGAAGAGATGTCGTTTTGCCGAGCTTGTTTTGGAAAGGAGGCCCATCGCCTTGTCCCTTTATGAGGAGGCAGGGGTTGATCGGCGGCGGGCGGCCAGGGCCATCGAGAAGGTGAAGGAGATGGCCAGGGCGACCTATACGCCCCAGGTTCTGGAAGGCATCGGCGGGTTTGCGGCTCGGTTTCGGCGGCCGGGAGAGGTTTTGCATGCTTCCTGCGATGGTGTGGGCACCAAGATCCTGCTGGCCAGGGAGGCAGGCCTTCACCAGACCACCGGCTGGGATGCGGTGGCCATGGTGGTGAACGATCTTCTGGCCTCGCGGAGCCTGCCCCTCTTTCTCCTGGACTATGTGGCCATGGGCCGCTTGGAGGGGGAGGTCTTGGAGGACATCTTCCGGGGCGTGACCCTCGCCTGCCAAGAGGCAGGTTGTGCCCTCATCGGTGGGGAGACGGCGGAGCTTCCCGATCTCTTGCCTTCCGGTCACTACGACGTGGTGGCCTTTGGCGTGGGGATGGAAACGGAAGGGGGGAGGGGTGAAAGCCCCCAGGCGGGGGATGTTCTCCTGGGTCTTCCTTCTTCGGGTCTTCACAGCAACGGCTTTTCCCTGGTGAGAAAGATCCTTTCCGCCGACAAGGGTTCTCGAAAGGACGGCGGGGAAAGGGTGGAGGGAGGGCCGGGGGCGAAGGAAGGGGAAGGCTCCCCCCTGGTCCCCATGCTTTTGACCCCGACCCGCATCTACCGAAAGAGCCTGGAGCCCATCCTCCGCCATCCCGGCCTGACCGGCCTTGCCCACATCACGGGAGGCGGTCTTTTCGAAAATGTCCCGAGGATGCTGCCCCCTCATCTGAGGGGGGAGATCTGGGAAGGGACCTGGCCCCTTTTGCCGGTCTACCGCTGGCTTCTCCAGGAGTTAGGAAAGCCTCTCAAGGAATTGGCCCAGGTCTTCAATGGGGGACTGGGAATGGTCCTTTCGGTGCGAAAGGAGGCCCTCTCAGAGATTCAAAAGGGTCTTCTGAAGGCGGGGGAGGCCTCGTTCGTGGTGGGGCAGGTGGCGGAAGGCCCGGGAGGGCTTCTCTGGCGGGAGGAAAGGCCGTGAAAAAGGTTGCGGTGGCGGTGCTGGCGTCGGGAGAGGGGAGCAACTACCGGGCTCTTCAGGCCTACGAGGGAGCCCCCTATGAGATCGCCCTCTTGGGGACCGATGATCCCCGGGCTCCCGCTCTCTCCAAAGCGAGAGAAGATGGTCTCCCCACAGCCCTCTTACCTCCCGAGGGCTTCCCCAGCCGGGAAGCCTGGGAGAAAGCCATGGTGGAGGTTCTGGAAGAGAGCCGGGTGGAGTGGGTGGTCCTGGCGGGCTTCATGCGCATCCTGGGGCCCTTTTTCCTCCGGGCTTTTCCGTGGAGAGTGGTGAACCTTCACCCTTCCCTCCTCCCCTCTTTTCGCGGAAGGGAGGCCATCGCCAGAGCCCTCCAGAGGGGCGTCAGTTGGACAGGCATCACCGTCCACCTGGTGGATGAAGGGGTGGATCAGGGGCCCGTCGTCATCCAGAGGCCGGTGCCTCGCCTTCCCGGCGACGATGAAGAAAGCCTCACCCGGCGCATCAAGGAGGCGGAGCACCACCTTTACCCCCGGGCCCTCCATGCCCTTCTGGAGGTTCCTTTCCGGGTGGAGGAAGGCCGCCTTTTGTGGGCCGACGAAAGGAAGGTGCGTCTCTTATGCGGCGAGCCTTTTTGAGCTTGAGCGATAAGGAAGCCTTTCTTCCCCTGGTGGCAGAGCTCTTGAACCGGGGCTTTCGCCTTTCGGCTTCCACCGGTACGGCCCGTTTCCTGGCGGAAAGGGGCTTTCCCTGCCAGGATGCCTCGGAGTGGACCGGTTTCTCATCCCTTTTGGAGGGCCGGGTGAAAACCCTCCATCCCGCCCTTCATGCCCCTCTCCTGGCCCGTCCCCACCAGTACCCGGAGCTCACCCGCCATGGGTGGGAACCCTTCTCCGTCCTGGTGGTGGATCTCTATCCCTTCAGCCAAGAGCGGGAGAAAGGCCTTCCCCTGGACCGGCTGGTGGAAGCCATCGACATAGGGGGGGTGGCTCTTTTGCGGGCGGCGGCCAAAAATGTGCCCCATGTTCTCCCGGTTTGCCATCCTTCCACGGTGCCGCTTCTCCTCCGGGCCTTGGACCATCCCGAAGAAAGGGAAGCCATCGGGCGCCGCCTGGCCGCGCAGGCCTTTGCCACCACCGCCTACTACGATGCTCTGATCGCAGGGTCCTTTCAGGAAGCGGCGGGGGAACCGGAGACCTTCCCCCAGCATCTTCTCCTTCCCCTGGAGAAGGCCGCCGACCTTCGCTACGGAGAAAACCCTTCCCAGAAAGGGGCCTGGTACCGCAGGGCCGGGGAAAAGGATCAAGGTCTTCTCGGCCTTCACCAGATCCAGGGAGGCCCCCTTTCCTACAACAACCTCCTGGATGCCCAAGCTGCCCTGGAACTTTCCCAGGCCATCGACCGCCCTGCCGCTGTCGTCGTCAAACATACCGTCCCTTGCGGGGTGGCGGTGGGAAAGGACCTAGCCACAGCCTTTGCGCGCGCCCATGACGCGGACCCTATCTCGATCTTTGGGGGCATTGTGGCCTTCAACCGGCCTTTGGATCGGGAGGCGGCCCTTCTCCTGAAGCCCCTTTTCCTGGCAGTGATCCTGGCACCCCACATCCGGGAGGATGCCCTTCCCCTCCTTGAGAAAAAGAAGGTGCGCCTCCTGACCCTCCGTGACCCCGCCGAGGCTTGGCCTGCCAAAAAACCTCGTTTCCTTCTGAGAAGCGTGGGCGAGAGTTTTGTTTTGCAGGACCCCTATCCCCTCCCGTCTCTCCCTACCCCTCCTTCCGACATGGACCCATGCCTCTGGGAGGATCTGATTCTGGCGTGGCAGGTGGTGGGCCATATGAAGTCCAATGCCATCGCCCTGGTGAAAGGCGGGGTTACGGTAGGCCTGGGAGGGGGTCAGACGAGCCGTGTGGGGGCTGTCCGCTTGGCCCTTTCCCAGGCAGGGGAAAGAGCCCAAGGAGCCGTTCTGGCCTCTGACGGGTTTTTTCCCTTTGCCGATGGGGTGGAAGAGGCCGCTAAAGCCGGCATTGCCGCCCTCTTGCAGCCTGGGGGGTCGGTCCGGGATGAAGAGGTTTGGCAAAAAGCAAGGGAACTGGGCCTCCCCATGATCTTGACGGGGGAGCGCCAGTTTCGCCACTAGAGGGGGATACCTATGAAGGTTCTGGTGGTGGGAGCGGGCAGCCGGGAACATGCCATGGGCCATTACCTCCGCCAAGGTGCCTCCTCGTCCCTGCGCCTCTACTTTCTTCCGGGGAACGCCGGCACCCAGCACCTGGGGACCAACATCCCCCTGGATCCTTTGGATGGAGGAAGGGTAGCCCAGTGGGCCCAGGAAGAAGGGGTGGATCTCGTTTGGGTGGGTGGGGAAGAGCCTCTCGGGCAAGGCCTGGTGGATCACCTGAGGGCCAGAGGCATTCCCGCTTTTGGTCCTCCCAAAAAGGCGGCCCTTCTGGAAGGAAGCAAGATCTTCGCCAAAAGCTTTATGGCCCGCCATGGCCTGCCCACCGCTTCCTTTAGAATCGCCCACACTTACGAAGAAGCCATCGATGCTCTAAAGGATTTTTCTTCAGGGGTAGCCGTAAAAGCGGATGGTCTGGCTCAGGGAAAAGGGGTGGTGGTGGCGGAGGAACCTGGGGAAGCTCTCCCCTACCTGAGGGCCTTTCTGCAGGAAGGCGCCTTGGGCGAAGCAGGGCGGCGGGTTGTTCTGGAGGAGCGCTTGGAAGGCCGCGAAGTTTCTCTCCATGGCCTTCTCTTTCCCCAAGGAAGCTTTCTTTTGCCCCTTTCCAGGGACCACAAACGTCTCTTGGATGGCGATAAAGGACCCAACACCGGCGGCATGGGGGCGCTGGCTCCCGTGGAAGAGAATCTTTTGTCCCTTTGTCGGGAGAGCATCTGGGAGCCCTTATTGGATGCTCTCCAAACGGAAGGCCTTTACTACACCGGCGTCCTCTATGTGGGTCTGATGATGACCTCTAAAGGCCCCAAG
>JASBVX010000110.1 GCA_029960865.1 Bacillota bacterium
GCTCCGTCGAGAAAGCCCAGGCCATTGCGAAAGACGAAGGGGGCTTCATGCCCAACCAGTTCGAAAACCCCGCCAACCCGCGGGTCCACTACGAAACCACCGGCCCCGAGATCCTCTCCCAGTATTCCTTCCCGGATCCTCCCCAGGCCTTTGTGGCCGGGGTAGGGACGGGAGGAACCATCACAGGGGCGGGGCGCCGCCTTTTGGAGGTCTGGCCCGACTTAAAGCTCGTGGCGGTGGAACCAAAAGGTTCCCCCGTCCTATCCGGAGGCCAGCCGGGACCTGCCGGCATCCCCGGCATCGGGGCGGGCTTCATCCCCCCTATCTTGGATCGATCCCTCCTCCACCGCATCATCACCGTCGCCGATGAAGACGCCCGGGAGTGGGCCTATCGCCTGGGGCGGGAAGAAGGAGTCCTGTGCGGCATCTCTTCTGGAGCTGCGTTCTCTGCCGCCCGGGAGGTGGCCGCTTCCCTTCCCGAAGGAGCAAAGGTCATCACCGTCTTTCCCGATAGCGGCGAACGCTACCTTTCCAGCCGGGAAGGGCGGGAAAGCCCTTAGGGAGAAGCACAAGAACGGCGAAAGGGTGGGAAGAGGTGACGGCAGGAACGGCTCCCGGCGTCCTCTTCCTCCCTTCCCCTCTGCAAGAAGCCCTCATACGCCACGGGGAAAGGGAAGCCCCCCGGGAAGCCTGCGGCCTTCTGGGAGGTCAAAAAGAGGGTGCTTTCTGGAAAGCGGAGATCTACCAGGAAAGCGCCAACCTTGTCGCGGGCGCAGGGGCCTACCAGATGGATCCCCTGGCCGTTCTGGCCCTTTCCCGCCGCCTGGAAAAAGAGGGGCGGGCCTGGCTGGGGATTGTCCACTCCCACCCCCAAGGGCCGCCCCTTCCTTCTCCCAAGGACCGGGAGGAGGCCTATTACCCCGAGGTCCTCTACGTCATCGTGGGGTTTTGGCCCAAAATAGAAATAAGGGCTTACTTTGTACAAGATAAGGCATGGCGATCCATACCCATCAAGGCAAGGAGCTGATGGCCCATGCTTCCAGAACCCCTGGCGGCCCTGGCGGCCGCTTTGGCGGAAGAAAAAAAGGAAGCAGAAGTCTACGTGGTGGGGGGAGCCCTCAGGGATATCCTCCTGGGAAGGGAACCCCACGACTATGACCTGACCACCAGCCTCTTCCCTGAGGAGATCATGGCGGTGGCCTTAAGGCGCGGGTGGGCCTACCACCCCACCGGCATCGCCTTTGGCACCATCACCGTGGTGGTGGAAGGCCTCGCCGTGGAAGTCACCACCCTCCGGCGGGAAGGGCGCTACCTCAACGGTCGCCGCCCGGCGGAAGTGCACCTGGGAGGTACCTTGGAGGAAGATCTTTCCCGCCGGGATTTCACCATCAATGCCATGGCCTTGGAGTGGCCCAGCGGTGTTCTCCGCGACCCCTTCCAAGGGCAGAAGGATCTCAAGAGGCGCCTCATCCGGGCCGTAGGTTCTCCTGGCGACCGCTTTTCCGAAGACGGCCTTCGCCTGGTGAGGGCATTGCGCCTCCTCAGCGAGCTGGAATTCGAACTGGAGGGGCAAACGCAAGTGGCCCTCAGCACCCGGGCCCATATGATCCGCTACGTGGCGGGGGAACGGCTCTACCCGGAGCTGGAGCGCCTTATCCTGGGCCCGGGAGCGGCCGCCGGCCTCACCTGGCTTTTGCAGACCGGCCTTCTCTCCCTCTTGATCCCTGAAGCCGTCCCTCTTCTCACCACGCCCCCCGACGGCACGTACCACGCCCTTCACCTCTGGGACCACACCATGGAGGTGGTCCGCCTCACCCCATCCCGGCCCGAATTGCGCTGGGCCGCCTTCTTCCACGACATCGGCAAGCCCTACACCCGTGAGGTGGACGAAGAGGGGAACTCCCATTTCCCTCAGCATGACGCCATCGGGGCCCAGCTGGTGCAAACCATCACCCAAAGGCTCCGGTTTCCTTCGGCGAAGGCGGAGCGCATCCGGACCCTGGTGGCCCGCCACATGTTTACCTTCGACATGGGACCCAGGGGCATGCGCCGCCTCTATACCCAGCTGGGAGAAGAGGGCCTCAGGGACCTTTTGGATCTGAAGATGGCCGACATGGTGGGAACAGGGGGCCTTTTCGTCCCCCAAGCCTACGATGCCTTCCTTCAGTTTCGGGAGAGGCTGGAGAAGACCCTGGCAGAGAGTACCGCCTTCACCGTCCGGGATCTGAAGGTCACCGGCCATGACGTCATGAACACCCTTGGGATTCCTCCCGGGCCCAGGGTGGGAGAGACCCTGGAAATGCTTCTCAACGAGGTTCTGGAGGATCCTTCCTTGAACTCCCGCCCTTACCTTCTTCGCCGCCTTGCAGAGCTGGCTTCAGGCGCAAAAGAGCCTCCCAGCGAGGATCCACCGGACGATCCTCACAGCCGCAGGGACCCTCATTGAGGTCGTGGCCGCAGGTGGGGCAAAGGCCCCGGCAGTCAGGGCGGCAAAGATGCTTGGCGGGAAGGGCCAGCATCACCGGCACGAGGAGGATCTCCATCAAGGGGATGCTCTTCCCGTCGTAAGGGAGGTACTCGTACCCGTCCACATCCCCTTCCCGGGCTTCAAAGCTGAGATCTGCGAAAAGATCTTCCGGCAAAAGGCGCACCCGATAGTCCAGGGAGAGGGTCTCCGGCGCCGGCTTCAGGCAGCGGTCGCAGGGATACTCCAGGGTGAGCTCCCCTTTCAGATGGAGCTCCACCCCTTCCCCTTCCCGGCCCGCTACCTGGGCCACCTGGCTCCTTTTGAGGGGGGAAATCTCCAGAAGAAGGGGAGGCCCTGCCAGCACCCGGTACGGGAGATCGGGCCGCAAAAGGCCCGGGGGTACCTCCCAGCTGTACTCCACAAAGCCCCCGGCCACATCCTTTTGGGGAATGGACTTCATCGACACCGACCGCCTTTCTCTCCTGTGCTATGATAGCCTCGCCTGAAGAAAAGGGAGGGTACCATGAAGCTCAAAACCCTCAGCTGGTTGGGAACCGCATCGGTTTACATCGTCCTGGTGATGGGAGCCCTTGTCACCAATACCGGCTCCGGGCAGGGCTGTGGCCCCCATTGGCCCCTTTGCCAGGGCCGCTGGTATCCCCTTTTGCGGACCGACATGATGATCGAGTGGAACCACCGCCTCATCACCCTCATCGCCACCCTCCTCATCCTGTGGCTGGCCTGGCGGGTCTTCTTCCGGGACCCGGTGACCTCCAGCCACAAATGGCTCATGGGAGCTTCGCTCTTCTTTTTTTTCCTGGAAGGAGGCCTGGGAGCCGCCACCGTCCTCTGGCCCGAGCCCTCGGAGATCCTGGCTCTCCATTTCGGCGTCTCCCTTCTGGCTTATAGCTTTGTCTTCCTTCTGGCGGTGGCCCTCTCCGCGGAAGAAAAAACCGCCCCCGGCCAAGGGGCCCAGGTCTGGCATCGCTTGACCTTCTGGCTCCTTCTCCTCACCTTTGCCACCATCTATACCGGCGCCTACGTCCACCATACGGGATCCTTTTGCCATGGATGGCCCGTTTGCAGCGGGGTGGGCCTTTTCAGCTGGCCGGGTTACCTCCTCCCCCAGCTGGTCCACCGCCTCATGGCCCTGGCCCTATTCCTCGTGACCCTTTACTGGTGGAAAAAAGGTTCGTCCCTGACCCAGGCTTCCCTGCGCCAGGCCTCCCAGTGGGGCCTTCTCTTCATGATCCTCCAGGTGGTCTTTGGGGCCTTCATCGCCTGGCAGGGAGCTACCCTCCTCTGGACCATGCTCCATGCCGCCAGCGTACCCCTTTTCTTTAGCGCCCAGCTCTACGGCTACTACCTGACCCTTCCTCAGCGGAGCCAGCTGCGCAAAGCCGTCTGATCCAGCCTCTCCCCGATGAAAAAGGGGCCGAATTCGGCAAAGAGGGCGCTGGCAGGATCGAAGCGCATCTCGTAGACCAGCTTCTTGAACCAGAGAGGTTCATCGGCAAAGAGGCTGACGCCCCATTCCCAGTCGTCGAGGCCCATGGAACCGGAGACGATCTGTTTGACGCGGTCGGCCCAGTTGCGGCCGATGGCGCCGTGGCCCCGCATGTAGTTGGACCTCTCTTCCCCTGTGAGCTGGTACCAGTTGACGGTTTCGCCCCGCCTTTTGCTCATGGGGTAGAAACAGATCCAGCGGTAATTGGGGATGGTGGGCACCAGCCGTTCCCGCAGGGGCGGAAGGGTCATGGGGTCGACGCCTTCAGGGAAAGGGGGGGCGCTGTGGCGGCTCAGCTCCACCACGGAAAGGTAGGAGAAGGTGCGCTGGCTCAAGGAGGCGGCAGGGGTGCGCTCCCACGCCCGCTCCAGGTCCAAAAGATCCGCCACCCGGGGCCGGAAGTGGACCCACACGAAATCCGCTTTGTGGCCCACCACCCGGTAGAGGGCGCTGTAGACCCCTTCTTCTCCCTCGACCCTTTCGCTTTCTTCCAGGAAGTCTTGCCAGCGATCCAAAAGCTGTTCTTTCTTGCCTGGGGTCAGCTCCTGCCACCGGTCCCACCGCCAGCGCCGGAGATCGTGGAGCACAAACCAGCCGTCCAACGTTTCGGGAGCCGTCAGTTTGATCCCCTCCAGGCCCTATAATAAACCCTAGTGAACAAAGGACGGGTCGCCCTCTACAGCCTCGCCCACATGGCCACCGACTATGCCACGGCCGGCGTGCCGGCCCTTCTCCCTCTCTTCGCCGCTGCCTACGGCTGGTCGTATGGGATCCTGGGGAGCCTCGCCCTGGTGGCCAACCTTTCCTCCGCCCTGGGCCAGCCCCTTTGGGGCCAGGTGACCGACCGCGCCCGCATCCTCCTCATGCCGTGGGGCCTTCTGGCCGTCTTCCTGGGCTTCCTCTACCTTTCCCGGGCCCCTTCCTACGAGCACATCCTCTTCGCTCTCTTTCTTGCAGGCATGGGCTCCTCCGCCTTCCACCCCGACGCTTCCTCTTCGGTGCGGCGCCATGCTCCCCACCGCCCCGCGGTAGCCCTGGGGTGGTTCCAGGTGGCGGGGAACATCGGCATGGCCCTGGCCCCCCTTTCGGTGGCCCTTTTCATGACCGCCCAGACCCTCCATCGCATTGCCCTTTTGGGCCTACCGGCAGGCCTTTTCGCCCTGATCCTTCTCCTTCACCACTGGAGGGAGAACAACGGGAAGGCCCCCGCCCACCGGAAAATCTTCCCCAAGCCGGAAGGGGCCCCCTCCCTGAGGGCCCTCCTTCCTCCCCTGGCGGGGATCATCGTGCTGCGGGGCCTCGGCCAGGCAGCCCTGGCCACCATCCTGCCCCTCCACTACCAGGATCATCTGGGCTGGACCCCTTCTCAGGTCAACTACCTGCTCTTCGGGGTGCTCCTGGCGGGGGCGCTTGCCACCTTGACGGGAGGCTTTGTGGCGGAACGATGGGGCGATCAATGGGCCATCTCCGGTTCCCTCTACGCCGCCTTTCTCCCGGCGCTTTTGGCCTGGCTCCTCCCTCCCCCTTGGGGCGTCCTCTTTTTGCTCCTGGCCAACTTCTTTTTCATGATGAGCTGGTCCGTCACCACCAGCTATGCCCAGCG
>JASBVX010000111.1 GCA_029960865.1 Bacillota bacterium
CCTTCTTCCTGTACCTCCTCTTCCGGACGAAGAAGGGAGGGGGGTTGGACTGAAACCTCTCCTGCGAGCGGAAGCCATCGTGGCGGGCTATGGAGGCAAACCCATCCTGGAGGGCGTGTCCCTGGATCTATGGCCGGGCGAGGTTCTGGTCCTCATCGGGCCCAACGGTTCAGGCAAAAGCACCCTCTTGAAGGTGCTTTCGGGTTATCTTTCCCCGGCCCGGGGGCAGGTGGAGCTGCTGGGAAAGCCCCTTGGCTCCTACGCCCCCCAGGGAAGGGCCCGGGTGCTGGCGTCCCTCCCCCAAGAAAACCAGCTTCCCCCCACCTTCACCGTGGAAGAAGCGGTGGAGATGGGCCGCTACCCTCACCTGCCCCCTTTCTCCGGTTTGCGGGCGGTGGATCGGCAGGCGGTGGAAGCGGCCCTTTCCCGGATGAAGCTTTCCGCCCTGCGCAGCCGCTTTCTCTCCACCTTATCGGGAGGGGAAAAGCAGAGGGTGTTCCTGGCCAGAGCCCTGGCCCAGGAACCCCGCATCCTCCTCCTGGATGAACCCCTGAGCCGCCTCGACGTGAATCATGCCTTGGAGTTGCTGGCCACTCTGCAGAAGCTGGCGCGGGGAGGCATGGGGATCCTGGCGGTGGAGCACCACCTGGCCTATGCCCGGCTCCTGGCCAGCCGGGCGGTGGCCCTGCGGGAAGGAAAAATCCTGGCAGAGGGATCCCCCGAGGATATCTTCCAGGTGTCCCTTCTGGCCGCCCTCTATGGCGTGCAGGGGGAACATGGAGAGGCGTTGCAGCGCCTTTTGGGTCGCTAAGCCTCAAGGATCCTGCTGTCTGCAGGGAAATAGAGTTGTACACTAGGGAGAAAGCGGGGGGATGGATCTTGCTGCGTCTCGATGGAAAGGGGGCGGTGGTAACGGGTGCCGGCCAGGGGATCGGTCGGGCCATCGCTTTGGAGCTGGCTCGCCACGGGGCCAGGGTGCTGGCCATGGATCTGCAACCGGAAGCTGCCGAGGAAACGGCCCGCCTCATCACCGGAGGAGGGGCTGAGGCCCTTTCCGTGGCAGGGGACGTAACCCGCCAGGAAGACATGGAGAAAGCGGCGGACCGGGCCCTTTCCGCCTGGGGTTCCTTGGACATCTGGGTTAACAATGCGGGGATCACCCGGGATGCCACCCTTCTCAAGATGTCGGAAGAGGCCTTCGACCAGGTGGTAGCCGTTCACATGAAGGGGACTTTCTTTGGTCTCAAGGCGGCGGGGAGCCGCATGCGGGAAAAGGGGGGAGCCATCGTCAATCTCTCCTCCATCAGCGCCAAGGTGGGCAATTTCGGCCAAGTGAACTATGCCGGAGCCAAAGCTGCCATTGTGGCCATGACGAAAACGGCCGCCCGGGAGCTGGCCCGCTACGGCATCCGGGTGAACTGCATCCAGCCCGGGTGGATCGATACCGCGATGACCCGAGCCGTACCGCAAGATGTGCGGCAGAAGGCGCTGGAGAATATCCCCTTGGGAAGGGTGGGACAGCCGGAAGAGGTGGCCCGGGTGGTGGTGTTTTTGGCCAGCGATTATGCCAGCTATATCACGGGAACGTGCATCGAAGTGACAGGCGGACGCCATATGTGAAAGGGTTGAAGGATGGCCAGGTATTACGAGGATTTTGAGGTAGGGGAAATCTTCGAAAGTCCCCGGCGAACCGTGACGGAAGCCGATATCGCCCTTTTTGCCGGGCTTTCAGGGGATTACAATCCCCTCCACACCGATGAGGAATTTGCCCGCACCACCCCCTTTGGCAGCCGCATCGCTCATGGCCTCCTGATCCTATCCATGGTGAGCGGCCTCAACCAGCGCCTGGGCCTTTTCGAGGGGACCCTGCTGGCCTTTTTGGGTCTGGAATGGTCTTTCAAGGCGCCGGTGCGCCCCGGGGACACCATCCACTTCCGCATGGAAGTGAGCGGCAAGAGGGAGACCCGCCATCCTGACCGCGGCATCCTGGTGCGAAGGTATCAGGTGTTCAACCAGGAAGGGGTCCTCTGCCAGGAAGGCACCATGACCGTCATGATGAAGCGGCGGCCTCGAGAGGAAAAAGCCTAGTTGGGAGACGAAGCGGAAGGAAGAGTCCTGGCGCCGCGCCTGCGCTGGGGCCGGCTGGAACCGTGGCGGCAAAACCTCTACGTCCTCTGGTTTGGCTCTCTGGTGGTCAGCCTCTCCTTCTCATTGGTGATGCCTTTTTTGCCCCTGTACCTGGTGGAAGACCTGGGACTGAAAGCCGATCCCAGCCTTTGGAGTGGCATTGTCCTGGCGGGCGCCTTCCTGGGGACAGCCCTCATGTCCCCCATATGGGGGGCCTTGGCGGACCGCTTCGGCCAGCGATCCATGCTCCTTCGTTCCGGATTCAGCCTAGCTTTCATCTACGTGGCCATGGGCCTCAGCACGACGCCCTTGCAGCTGGCCCTGTGGCGCGTCCTCTTCGGCGCCATGTCGGGCTTCATCCCTGCCGCCACCGCCCTGGTGGCCAGCAACACCCCGGCTGCTTCCCTGGGCATCGCCCTGGGCTCCCTCAGTACCGGCACCGCCGCCGGAGGAGTCCTGGGCCCCCTCTTCGGCGGTGCTATGGCCCAGTGGCTGGGATACCGGGGCGCCTTCTATGCGGCCGGCGTCGGCCTTTTGGTGGGCGCCATCCTGGCCTTCCTCCTGGTGGGAGAGCGGGTCCCCCCTTACCGGGGCGGCAGCTGGCGCCAGCTTTTCCCCGAACTCCTGGTGCTGGTGCGCAGGCCGTCCCTCAGGGAAAGTTACATCCTCATCTTTTGCCAGCAGACGGCCCTCATGATGGCGGCCCCCGTCTTGCCCCTCATCATCGCCGGACTTGCCCCCACCGCTTCTTCCCTCTTGGTAGGGGTCATCTACGCTTTGGCGGGGGTGGCCCAGGTGCTGGGCGGGCCCGTCACGGCCCGGGTGGCCGGCTGGAGGGGCTACCGCCCCCTCCTGACGGCTACGTTCCTGGGAGCGGCCCTTCTGATGATTCCCCAGGCGGCTTCCTCCCTCCCCCTTTTGGGATCGGCCCGCTTCATCTTTGGGTTCCCCCTCATCTGGGGCACGGTGGCCCTCACCTACCTGGTGACCCGGGCAGCTCCCGAAGGGCAAAGGGGCCAGGTCTTCGGCCTGGTGAACTCCACCAACTCCCTGGCCAGCATGACGGGGAGCCTCCTGGGAGGGATCCTGGGCCATCTTTTGGGGTGGAATGCCGCCATCTACGGAAGCGCCGCCGTTTTTTTGGTGGGAGGCCTTTTGAGCTGGCGCTTCACCCGCACCAACCTCCTCCATGAGTGAAGGGCAGGAGGATGGGAAGGAGGACTTGGCCCTCCGGGCGGGGAAAGGGAAGACACCATGAGCTTTCGGTTTTTGCATGTGGCCGATTTCCACTTGGATAGCCCCTTTCGCACCCGGGGAGAGGAGAGCCGCGCCTGGCAGGAGGCCCTCCGCCAGGTCTTGCAGGATGCGGTGGACCTGGCGCTGGCGCAAGAGGTCCACGCGGTTTTGGTGGCGGGGGATCTTCTCGATTCGGAAAACCTATCCCTGGCCACCCAGCATTTCCTCTTCCGGCAGCTGGAGCGTCTCTCGAACCAGGAGATCGTCACCTTGTACGTCACGGGAAACCACGATCCCGGGCTGCACCTCTCTCGCCTGCGCCTTCTTCTGGGTAATCTGCCCCATGTCCACATGGTGGCGGAGCGAAAGCCTTTTTCCCTGGTGGTGAAGGATCGGCAGGGGCGGGCGGTGGGGGTCCTCACGGGGATGGGCCACGAAACCCCCCACGAAGGAGACGACTGGATCCGGAGCTTTCCCCCTGCGGGAGGGGAGGCCCTTCCCCAGGTGGCGGTCCTCCATGCCTCCGTCGTCGATCTGGCACCCCATCCCCATGGCCGCTACGCTCCTTGCCGTAAAGAGGATCTGGCCTCCCTGGACTACGATTACGTGGCCCTGGGCCATATCCACCAGCGCCAGGAAGTTTCCCCGTACCCGGCCATCTGGTACAGCGGCAATCCTCAGGGCCGGGATCCGTCGGAGCGGGGAGAAAAGGGGGGCCTTCTGGTGGAGGTGGCGGCGCGGGGCACGCCTCCTCAGGTAACCTTCTCGCCCCTGGCCCGCTGGCGCTTTGAGCGCATCATCCTGCAGGGAAGCTGGGCCGATGCGCTGGAACTGAAGGAAGCTATCCAGCGGGAGCTGGAAGGGATGCCGGGGGTGAAAGGGAGCTGGTTCCTGCGGGTGGAACTGAAAGGCCCTTCCCCTCTGGCCAGGGCCCTTTCCGGAGAGGAAGACCGCCGGGACCTGGAGCGGGAGCTGGCCCTGGACCTCGGGCTGGGAAGCCTGGAGCTGGATGCAGACGGTCTTTACCCGGCGGCCTCCTGGCAGGAGCTGAGGGCGAGGGGTCCCAGCCCTTTCCTGGAGGCCATAGAGATCATCGGGGCTTTGGAACGGGGAGAGGATCTCTGGACTCCGCTGAACCTCCACCCTTTGGCGGGACTGGAAGGATCGTCGCCCGATGAGAAAGCCCTTTACCTCCGCTCTCTCCTGGAAGGCCTGCGGGAAGAGCTGGCTTCCTACTTCCAGGGAGGAGGCAGCTGAGATGCGCTGGCAAACCCTGCGCCTCCATCGCTTCGGCGGACTGCGGGACTTTGAAGCAAAGCTGGCTCCCTTCACCGTCCTCCTCGGTCCTAATGAGGCCGGCAAAACCACCCTGCGCCACGCTCTCCTGACCCTTCTTTTGGGGTTTCGGCAGCGAAAAGGTTTCCCCTGGTCCCCCTGGGACGGGAGCGAACCCCACCTGGAAGGGGTCCTGGAGATGGAGACCGACTCTTGGACTGTCGTCCGACGCCTTCTTTCCCAGCCCAGGGGCCATCTTTTGGGTGCCCAGGGAAAGCGCCGAGAGCTGGGGAACCAACCCCTGCCTTTCCTCACGTCCCAAATGGAGCTTCTTTACGAGGATGTCTACACCCTCACCGCAGCCAATCTCGTGATGCTCAAGGGCGATCTCTGGCACCAGGTGGAAGAGGCCCTCATGGGAGGACTCCAGGGCCATCTTCTTCCTGTGGCGACGGTTCGGGAGACCATCGTCCGAGAACATGAGAGCCTCTGGCATGTTCATAAGAACAAGGGAGCTGCTGCCCGCCGCCTGCTGGCAAGGCGCCAGGAGCTCCACCAACGGCTCCTGGAGGCCCGCGGCAAAGAAGAAGAGCTCTTTCGCCTGGAGGAAGGGCTGAACCTCCTGGAGGGGAAGATGCGCCAGGTGGAGGAATCGCTGCGGGCAGAGGAGGAGCGGGAGAAGGAGCGCATCCGCCTGGAGAGCCTAGCCCGCCGCCTGGAGACGGTGGTGGAAAAGGAAAGGGAGGCAGGGCCTCTGGAGCTGTTGGCGGGGTTGCCCCCTGATCCTTTGCGGACCCTGGAGATGCTGTTGCATAAGGAAGAAGATCTCCGGACCCGCTGGGAGGAAAAGAAAACCTACGTGGAAGAGCTGGGGGCGGCCGCCGCCCTTTCACCTTTCGAAAGGGAGCTCTGGGTCCGCCGGGAAGAGGT
>JASBVX010000112.1 GCA_029960865.1 Bacillota bacterium
TAGCGGCCTAGCTCGTCTTTGAGGCGCTGCAGATCCTTTTCCACCTTTTCCTTAGCTTCCAGCTGGTCCAGTTCCCGCATCACCGGGTCTTGCCCTGGCTCTTCCAAGACGCCTTCTTGCACCAGCTCATCGATGGCGGCGGAACGGGCTTTCATCTGGGCCGTCTTGTCCTGGGCCCGCTCGATCGCTTGACCCACATCGGCCATTTCCTTGCTGAGGCCGGTCAAAGCCTCGCCGATCTTGACGGACGCTTCCGCGGCGGAGTACTGGGCTTTGATGATCTCCTTCTGGGAGCGGAAGCTCTCCACCTTGGCGGTCAGCTGAGCTTCCGCCTGCTGCAGCTTTTCTTGCTCTTGCTGCAGCTCCTGGATTTGGCCCACCAGCCCCCGGGCCTGGCTTTCCATCTGGGCTTTTCGTTCCAGGGCTTGGCGGGCCAGATCTTCCCGGTTCTGGCCCAGGGCCTGGCGGGCCTTCTCTTCCCACTGGCGGGCCCCGTCTTCCAGCTGGATCTTTTGCAGTTCCAGCCGTTTCTTGGCTGTCACCACATCGGTCAGGCTCCGCCTCACTTTGCGCAGGAGATCCATCTGCTTTTCGTAGGAATAATCCAGGGTTTCCCGAGGATCTTCCCAGCGGTTGAAGAGTTTATGGAGCTTGCTTTTGACGATGGTGGAGAAACGGTCGAGGGTTCCCATGCACGATGCCTCCTTTGAAGGCTCTCTTTTCAGTCTAGTCGAGAGGGGGAGGAAAATCCAGGAGAAGGGGGGCCCTTAGGGCCGGAGGAGCCGGTCGGTTTCCCAGAGGCAGAGGGCTGCTTGGGAACGGTAGGGGCGCCAGACGCTGGAGAGCTCCAGGAGTTCCCTGGGGGAGGGTTTGTGGGGAAGGTGGAGGAGTTTTTGCGCTGCCCGGCGCAGGCCCAGATCCCCGGCGGGGAAGATGTCGGGGCAGCCCAGGGTGAAAAGGAGGAGGTTCTCCGCACTCCAAGGGCCGATGCCGGGAAAGGAGGTAAGCGTCGCGCGAGCTCCTTCCTCGCCGGCGTCCAGAAGGCGCTCGGGCACAAGATCCCCCGCCAGGATCCGCTGCGCCAAAGCCAGGAGGGTGCGGGCCTTCGGCCCCGCCAGGCCCAGGGTTCGCAGCTCTTCTTGGGAATGGGCCAAAAGTTCATCTGGAGAAGGGAGGAGCTTGGGCGGGGAGGAGAGGGGAGGGGGCCAGGCGGTAGGCCAGGGAGGAAGGGGACTTCCCCACGCCCGGAGCTTTTCCACCAGCCGGCCGGCGGCAAGAAGGGAGATCTGCTGCCCCAGGACCGTCTTCAGGGCCCCTTCCCAGAAGTCGACTTCCACCAGGGGCCGCAGCCCCGGCAACGTCTGCGCCATGGGGCGAAGGAGCGGATCATGGCGGGCCATCTCCCAAAAGGGGGAGAGGTCCAGGGAGAGGGAAAAGGCTTTGCTGAGGAGCTGCAGGCCCTCAACTTCTCCCGGGGGATAGACGTCCAGGTCTGCCCATAGGGAGATTTTCTCGGTGTGGGGAAGGCGCAAGCGGATGAAGAAAACGGAGGCTGGCCCGGGGGCCTTCGTTCGCCGTACCGCCCGGGCCACCGATCCGTCCGCCAGGAGGACCCAGTCGGCGTTCTTCCCCAGGCCCAGGCGCCAGGCCATCTTCCCGAGATGGAGACCTCCTGGGGCGGGCTGCCTCATGAGGCGGCTGCCTCATCGCGGGGCCGGTCCAGGTAGAGGGCTTCTTCCCGCAAGAGCCCCAGGTGGTGGCGGAAAAAGCCGCGCAGGGTGCGAAGGAAGGCGGGAGAAGGAGCGGGCAGATCGGCGGCAGGACGGCCGTAAAGAAAGGCTTGCCAGGATTTTTCCAGGGTCAGCAGCGCGGCCGCTATCTCCGGATAGGACTGGCCGGCCCGGCGCAGGAACCGGGCCAAGGTCTCCCCGGGGAGGCGGTGGAAACCCAAAAGGGCCAAGCCTTGGAGGGTGTATTCCCCCGCCTGCTGCCAGGTCCAAAGGGCCGGGCGCAGGATGGTCCGCAGGGCGGTGGCCACCGCGAAGAGGGGGAAGAGAACCAGGGCCAGGAGAAGGGATAGGGTTTGAGGATCCACGGGCGGCGCCGAGGGGGTAGAGGCGGCCGGCAGGGCCGGATCGATGGCGGCGGGGCCGGCCGGCTCTGGGATGACTTCCTCTGTCGAAACGTCTCGGGGAGGGGGGAGGGGGAGGAAATCCTCCTCCAGGATGCCCGATGGGGAGGCTGGGTCGCCGGCGGTCGGGAGGGCATCCCCGAGGCCGGGGGTGGGATCGTAGCGGCGCCAGACTCCGTGCTGTTCGTCGTAGGCCAGGACCCAGGTGTGGGCCATGGAGGCGGTGGCCAGCCCCTGCTGCCACCCTTCCTCGTCGGGGGGACCCAAGGGCACCCGGTACCCCTCGGCGAGAAGGGCCGGGACCCCCTGGAGGCGCAGCAGGATCACCATGGCGGAGGCAAAGGAGGTGCAGTAGCCCCGCTGCGACTCGAAAAGGAAATAGGAGACGAAATCTTCGCCCGGAGGGGGTATGGGGGGATTCACATCATACCGGAGGGTATGGAGGTAGGCCATGATCCTTTGGCTCTTTTGATCTAGGCTGTCCGTTCCCGGGTGAAGGGTGGCAGCCAGATCCGCCAGCTTTGGCGGCAGAGCGGGAAGGGCCAGGCTCCGCTCTGCCAGGGAGGGGTAGGGGTGGGTGAATACCGGGCTCACGGCAACTTTCTCTCCGCCTTCGCGAAAAGGTCCCGGGATAGGCATGGTGGGAAGGGGCTGCAGGGCTTGAAACCGATAGTCCAGGGCCGGGACGTCGGCAGGCACGTTCAAGTAGGGGGGAATGGCCTCCTCCTGCCAGCGGCGGCCATCGTAATAGCTGCGGACACCGGTGTACAGGTAGAGGACGGGCAAGGGAGCATCGCCTTTTACGGCCACCTGAAAGAGATGCTGGCGCCCCGCCCGAAAGGGCCCCTCCAGTTCCAGCCAGGGTCCGCTGAAAATGAAGCCGCTGGAGAAGGCCTTGTGATCCGTTAAGGCCGCCACCAAAGGAAAGCGGGTTGAAGCCCAGGCCTGGAGGGTATCGGCGGTGGCGGGGACGTTTTGCGGGCTGATGAGAAGGATACTGGCCACCAGGCTCACCTGCAGAAAGGCGGCCATGCCGGGCCTCCCCATAAGGAAAAAGAGCCAAACCAAAAAGAGGAGGGGAAGCCCCCAGGATGCCACAGAAACCTCCAGCCCCCAGGCGGCTGCCAGGAGCATCCCCGGAAGGAGGAGGGCCAGGAAGGTCCTTTCCTTCCACGCCGCCAACAGGGTGAGAAGGGCTAAGGTCCCGACCCCTCCCCACACCAGGGGAGGATCCAGGAGGCGGCTGACTCCATCCCGCGCCAAAAGATCCCCGGCGCTAGCCAGGAGCAAAACTGCGGCCACCAGGGTATACGCCAGTGCCCGTCCCTTCATCAGGCGCGTTCCCCCCTTCCCATGGCCAGAAAGGTAAAGCCCCGGCCGTCCTCTTTTCCCGGGGCCACAAGGAAAGACCCTGCCGTGTGGGCCAAGGCCAGGCGGTCGGGGGTGGGGGCCGCCGCCACGAAGAGGGTCAAGTGGGGCGAGGAGGGAGGTCGCCACCTTCCGGGGTAAAAAGAAGCAGGCCGGGCTTTCAGTTCCGCCAATCGCCGGGCCAGCTCCAGGGGCGTCAGGGTCTCCGGAGGATAAGGTTGGCCCGGCTCCTGGTAATAGAGCTGGATGCCCCGTGCCTCAGCTTCCAGGGCGAGGGAGAGGGCCAGGCGGATGGCTTTTTCGAAGAGATCCTCGGAAGGATAGGGGCGGGGATCGATGAGGAGAAGCCAGCGCCGGGTACTGTCATCTTCCCAGTCGCGCACCATGGTTCTTCCCTTGCGCAAGGAAGCCGGCCAGTGGATGGCGCGGGGGTCCTCCCCAGGGCGGAAAGGGCGGATGCCCGACCAGGCAGAGGGGTCCCTCAGAGGGGAAAAAGCCCGGCTCTTCCCCTGGCCGGGAAGGAAAAAGGGACGGCGCATGGGAAGGGGGGTAGGAAGGACCCGCAGGGGCCGGGAAAGGGAGGCTTCCCCCCACGCTTCCAGAATGTGCAAAGGATCCCGCCAGCGGAAGGAGAGGGGAGGCACCGGGTGGAGGCCCCGGGGCAGGGCGGGGGTGGGGAAGGAAACCTCCTTTTGGGACGGGGACAGTTCCAGACGACCCTCCGGGAGCCACGGGTGGCGGATCTCGACGGGGGAGCGGTATAGGGAATCCGCCGCTTTCCAGGTGAAGGTGAGGGATTCCCCCTGGGCGATTTCCCAGTCCTCCCCTGGGGCGGGGGAGACCAGCCGGTAAGAGGGGCGCCCCAGCAAGACAAGAACGAACGATATAGCGGGAGCGACCAGGGCCATGAGGAAAAGGCCCCACCAGGTTTTCTCCCCCACCAGGAAAGCGGCCAGGGCCAGAGGGAAGATGAGGCCCAGGTAGCCGGCCTGCCGCCAGGTCACTTTCACCGGACCATCTCCCGGGGAAGGGGGGTATCCCGGAGGATTTCCCCCACGGCCCGTTCCACCTGATCCCGCCTCCAGCGGGCTTCTCCCTGGGGAAGGAGGCGGTGGCCCAGGACATAAGGAGCCACTTCCTGGACATCGTCGGGGATGACGTAGGAGCGCTCCTTCAGGAAAGCCCAGGCTCTGGCCATGCGAGCCCAGATCATGGCCGCCCGGGGACTGGCGCCGACGGCGAGGCTGCCATGGCGCCGGGTCGCCTGGACCAGGTGGACAATGTAGAGGGCTACCCGGTGATGGAGGTGGAGGGAGGCCACTTCTTCCTGGAGGGAAAGGAGCTCTTCCCCGGAAAAAAGGACCGGGAGGTGGGGAATGGCTTCGGCGGGATTCTGGCCCAGCAAAAGCTGCGCTTCCACTTCCGTGGGCGGGTATCCCAGCTGGAAGGAGATGCCGAAGCGATCCATCTGGGCTTCAGGGAGAAGGAAGGTTCCTTCCTCCTCCAGAGGGTTCTTGGTGGCCAGGAGGATAAAGGGGCGAGGGAGAGGGTGGCTTTTCCCCTCGACGGTCACCTGTCCTTCTTCCATGGCCTCCAGAAGGGCCGACTGGGTCTTGGGGGACGCCCGGTTGACTTCGTCGGCCAGGACAACCCCCGCGAAAAGGGGTCCCGGGCGAAAGGCGAGGGACCCTTTCCCATCGGGGAAAAGACCCCCGGTGATGTCGCCCGGAAGAAGGTCAGGGGTGAACTGAATCCGGGAGAAGGATAGGCCCGTGATGCGGGCCAGAGCTTTGGCCAGGGTGGTTTTCCCCACCCCCGGCACATCGTCGATGAGGATGTGCTGGCGGGCCAGCAAAGCGGACACTGCCAGGCGCAGGGGCATGTCGGCGCCTCGCACCACTTGGCTTAGGAGGGTGAGGGCTTGTTGCCATCTGGAAGGTTCTTCGGGCACCGGAGGATCACCTCATTCCCAAGGACGTGCGGGGTCCAGCGCGGTTCCTTTTCTGGCATCTCG
>JASBVX010000113.1 GCA_029960865.1 Bacillota bacterium
AGCACCAAGTCGGTGCGGGCACGGGTGGCCAACCTGACGGAGTTTTTGCGGGAACCCCTCACGGTGGAGGACCTGCGCGGCCATCTCCTGCGCCACATCTTCGGGGGATCGACCATTCCCACCTATGACCTTACCGCAAAGGACTGGGAGGCCATCCGCCAGATCGCCCAAGAGCGCTACGACAACTGGGAGTGGAACTTCGGGCGTTCTCCAGCCTTCAACACCCAGACCGTCCGCAGGTTGGAGGGGGTGGGGACGGTGGATGTGCGCCTTTGGGTGGAAGAAGGGATCATCCGCAGCTGCACCGTCTACGGCGACTTCTTCGGCATCCGGCCGGTAGAGGAACTGGAAGAGATCCTGACAGGGCTTCCCTACCGGAAAGAAGACCTGGGGAGGGCGTTGGCGGATGTTCCCCTTTGGGAGTATGTGGCAGGGCTGGACAAGGAAACGTTTCTGAAGATTCTTTAAAGCAGAAGCTCAGGACCCATGAGCTTACCTTAAGGAGGTGCCGCCCATGATCTTTGTGGAAAATGGCCCCATCTTTGACCCCAGCATCAACCTGGCCATCGAGGAATATATCCTTCGCCACCTGGACAAAGAGGAAACCTATCTCCTCTTTTACATCAACGATCCCTCCATCATCATCGGACGCAACCAGAACACCCTGGAGGAAATCGACGATGCCTACTGCAGGGAGCAAGGCATCCACGTGGTGAGGCGCCTTTCGGGAGGAGGAGCTGTCTACCACGACCGGGGCAACTTGAATTTCAGCTTTATCACCAAGGATGACGGCCAGAGCTTCATGAATTTTAGGAAGTTCACCGAGCCGGTGGTGGAGGCCCTGCGGGATCTGGGAGTGCCGGCGGAGCTGACAGGCCGCAACGACATCCAGGTGGGAGAGCGAAAGATTTCAGGAAATGCCCAATTCACCACGGGGGGGCGCATGTTCAGCCACGGCACCCTGATGCTGTCGGTGGATCTGAATCGGGTGTCGAAGGCGTTGCGGCCCAAGGCGGAAAAGTTCCAGTCCAAGAGCACCAAGTCGGTGCGGGCACGGGTGGCCAACATCAACGAGTTTCTGGAAACGCCCATGGCCGTCGAGGAATTCCGCCAGCATCTCCTGAACCACATCTTCAAAGGAGGGGAGATCCCTACGTACCGTCTGACGGAAGAGGACTGGGCCATCATCCGCCAGATCTCGGCGGAGCGCTACGGCAACTGGGATTGGAACTATGGCCATTCCCCCGTCTTCAACGTGCAGGGCTCCCAGCGGATCGAAGGGGTAGGCTCCATCGATGTCCGCCTCCTGGTGGAAAAGGGGTTGATCAAGAACTGCACCATCTACGGGGATTTCTTCGGCACAAGGCCTGTTTCGGAGTTTCAGCAGCTCCTGGAAGGGGTGCGCTACGAACCGGAGGCCATCCTGGAGGTGCTCCGGGGGGTCAACCTGAAAGAATACTTCGGACCGGTGGATGCCGAGGAATTCTTCAGCCTCATCTACGGATAAAGGTCCCTTGCCAAACCCGCCCCCAGAGGGCGGGTTTTTTGTTGCGCCTTTTCAATCTCAGTCATACACTGGTTTTAGTTTTAGTCGCGTCTAAAAGGGGGTTGGATATGGAAGCCGGTGTTTCCACCTATGCCCGGGGCGAAGAAGCGCTGGCCCGCCGCCAGAAAGGATGGAAAGGGATCCTTCCCTTTCTGGGGCCCGCCTTCATTGCGTCGGTGGCCTACATCGACCCGGGAAATTACGCCACCAACATCGCGGCCGGCACCCAGTACGGGTATCGCCTGCTTTGGGTGGTGCTGGCGGCCAACCTCATGGCCGTTCTCATCCAGAGCCTTTCCATGAAGCTGGGGCTGGTGACGGGAAAAGATCTGGCGGAGCTGATCCGGGATCGGAATTCTCCCTGGGTGGGGTGGATTCTCTGGGTGCAGGGGGAAATCGTGGTCATCTTTACCGATCTGGCGGAGTTTTTGGGAGGCACCCTGGGGATCCATCTTCTCTTTGGCCTCGATCTTCTCACCAGCGCCATCATCGCCACGGCCATCGCCTTCTTGCTATTGGAATTCCAGCGTCTGGGGGTTAGGCCCCTGGAAGCGGTGATTACTCTTTTGGTCTTTGTGGTGACCTTTGCCTTCGTGGTGGAGATGTTCCTGTCCCACTTCCACGTCAAAGAAGCCTTGGCCGGCATGCTCATCCCCTCCTTTCCCGGGCCCGATGCCCCATTCCTGGCGGCGGGGATTTTGGGGGCCACCGTCATTCCCCATGCCATCTACCTCCACTCCGCCCTGACCAAACGGCGGATCGTCGGCGAAACAGAGGAAGAGAAGAACCATATCTACAAGAAATACCTCTGGGATGTGGGCATCGCCATGGGGATTGCCGCCATCATCAACATGAGCATGCTGGTGGTGGCGGCGGCCCTCTTTGCACCCCATGGGGTTTCCCCCCGCGAGCTGGATGAAGCCCATCACTGGCTGGGGGTACTGCTAGGGCCGGCCGCCGCCTTTCTCTTCGCTCTGGGTTTGACGGCCTCGGGTCTCAGCAGTTCGTCCGTGGGAATTCTTTCGGGGGATGTGATCATGAGGGGTTTCATCCACCGCCACATCCCTCTTTATCTGCGCAGGGCCCTTTCCACCATCCCGCCCTTTTTCATCATTCTCACGGGACGGAGCGCCAGCGAGATGCTCCTCATCAGCCAGGTGGTGCTGTCCTTCGGCATCGGGATCGCCCTGATTCCCCTCCTGCGTTACACGGGGAGCAAGGCCATCATGGGGTCCCTTCACAATCGGTTCATCACCCAGCTCCTCACCTATGTGGTGGCGGCCATCGTTCTGGCTCTCAACGGGTATATTCTATGGATGGCACTGCACGGCATCGAAGTCTGACCGGGAAGGGAGGTGGGCTCGATGGAAAAGAAAGACGAGATGGTTCCGGGGCGGGCGATGGAGGATTACCTGGCCGATATCTTCCGGCTCCAGAAGGAATCTCAGGATCCCCATACGGCGGTGGCCACTCAGGAGGTAGCGCAAAGGCGCAAAGTGTCGGCGGCATCCACCACCGCCATGTTCAAACGGCTGGCGAGGGAAGGCCTGGTGGCCTACCGGGAATACCAGGGTGTCACCTTGACCCCCAGGGGGGAACAGATGGCCCTGCAGGTCCTTCGGCGCCACCGGATCGTGGAGCGGTTTCTCACCGATATCCTGGGGATTTCTTGGGAAGAGGTGGATGAGATGGCCCACCAGATGGAGCATGCTCTTCCCGACCCGGTGGTGGATGCCATGGAACGGTACCTGGGAGATCCTCGCACCTGCCCCCACGGGTTTCCCATCCCTGATCGCCAGGGCTATGTGGATCCTCTTCCTCGCCAGACCCTGGCCCAGGTGGAACCGGGCCAGCAGGCGGTGATTTCCCACGTGGATGAGCGCGTGGAAGGGCTTTTGGCGCGCCTTGCCCAGATGGATCTTCACCCGGGCACCATCCTCAAGGTGCTGGGAAGGGACCCTCTGGATGATCTCCTCGTGGTGGAAGCCAGGGGCAGCCGCATGACCCATCTCATCGGCCCCAGGATGGCTGCGGGGATTTTCGTACGCCCCTTGGATTAGCTCAGGTATCATGGGGACATGGAACCCAATCTGAAAGCGGGCAGAGGCGCCCTGGCCTTGTCTCTTACCGCCACCCGCAGCGAAGAAGAAGCTGTCCGGCGCTCTTTGAGGGAAGAAGGCATCCTTGCAGCAGCCACCGATTTTGGTGGCAGCATGCCGGACGTCATCTCCGGTACGGTGCAAAAGGCCGTGGTGGCTGCCCGCCGGGAGGGCGTGGTGGCCGATATCCACCCCCATACGGGGGCGGTGGCGGGAAGCGCCCGGGAGGCCCTTCTCCAGGTGGCCTCCAAAGCCCTTGGCTTCAATGTGGGGGGAAAGGTGGCCATTGCCCGCTACGGGGAACATCTGGTGGTGGCTGTCTTCGTGGGAGTGGGGCTCCTCCACTTGGATGATGTGGCAGTAGGGCTGGCCCATAGGGCGATTCCCTCTTATGGAGGAGAGGGATAACTCCCGGCCCCTGCCAACGCCCTATCCGGGGCAAAGGCCCTCTCGCGGCTATCCCTAGGCGGCCGATGGCCTTCAGGCCTTCAAGCCGAAGGCTTTCCCATGGTGATCGCGATAGGGGTGTGCAGGCCCAAGCGGCCCCGCTTCTCTCCGATTTCCTTTTGTTCCAGAGCAGCCTCGCGGTTGGCCTGCGAAGGGTTTTTCCTCTTGGCGGCCCTCAAGTATTCCCCGGGCAACTTTCGCTTGCCTGTGAAGCCCCCTTTACCTAAGATGGACCTACGTCCAGCGGAAGCTGGCGGTAGAACGGTAGGGGCAGCACCGGGCAAGGCCCGGAAGGTCACAGACAGGAAGAAAAGGCAGTACGGTAGGATGGCAGGTGTGCAACCCGTACCTATATGCCCTTTTTCTGCTGTTGGCCTGCTGCCGGAAGGGAGCTGGCCTTTTGAATAGGGTTGAAGACGTCGAGCGGATCGTCACGGCCCCTCAGGGAGTGGTGGCAATCCGCGGAGCAGTGCAGGCAGCCGCCAACGATCCGTCGGCCATCCGGCGCGCAGTTCACCAGCTTCTTGGCGAAATCACCTTGCGCAATCCCTTGCGGGAAGAGGACATCGTGGCCTGTCTTTTCACCGTCACCCCCGATATCACTTCGTCCTTTCCCGCCCGTTACGCCCGGGAGTGGGGCTGGAGGTCGGTTCCTCTGTTGGATCTGGCTTCACCGGCCGTGCCAGGAGATCTTCCGCGGGTGATTCGGGTCCTGGTCCTGACCGCGAAGTTGGAGAATTCTTGCCATGTCTATCTGGGGGCCACCCGCCAGTTGCGGCCCGACCTCTTTCCAGAGAATAATGTCCCCAGCGAAGGAGGCCTGGCCCATGGATAAGCGTTTTCCCTTGGCTGGTATCTCCACCCGCGGGCAGATCCAGCCTGTCTCCGTGGGGAACGCCGTTTTTGGCGGTCCAGAGGTCCCTGTCATTGCCGGACCCTGCTCCGTGGAAACGGAAGAGACGCTTTTGGCAACGGCCCGGGCTGCCCGGGAAGCGGGGGCATCCCTTTTGCGGGGGGGTGCCTTCAAACCCCGTTCCTCCCCCCATAGTTTCCGGGGGTTGGGGGTCGAAGGCTTGAAGCTTCTGGCGTTGGCTCGCGAAGAAACGGGCCTCCCTGTGGTGACGGAAGTTATGAGCCCGGGAGATGTGGAGCTGGTGGCCCGCTATGCCGATATGCTCCAGATCGGTTCCCGCAACATGCAGAACTTCGCCCTCTTGCAGGAAGCAGGGCGCTCGGGAAAGCCCGTCCTCTTGAAGAGGGGGTTTGCCAACACCATCGAAGAATGGATTTGGGCCGCCGAATACGTGCTGGGGGAAGGGAGCCAGGTGGTCCTTTGCGAGAGGGGCATCCGCACCTTCGAAAAAGCCACCCGCAATACGTTGGATCTCTCTGCGATACCGGTCATCCA
>JASBVX010000114.1 GCA_029960865.1 Bacillota bacterium
AACTCCCAGATCCTGGCCCTCATCCCCGGCTACGACCTGATGTACCGGGCCGACATCTGGGCCAGCGCTACCCTGGCGTATCAGGTGGCCTATCCGGTGGTGGCTATCCTGTACCTGTGCATCACCTTGCCTTTGGCCACCCTGGCCCGCCGCCTGGAGCGGCGTCTGGCCAAAGCCTATGGCCAACAAGAAGAGGAGGTGGAAAAGGTTGCAGGGCTTTCTGGTTCTCTTCCAGCCTAGCTCCCTGCGGTTTCTCTTCTGGGGGTTCACCGTAACCCTCCAGATCGCCCTGACCACTATCGTCCTTTCCTTTGTGGCCGGCGTCGTGCTAGGGGCCTTGCGCTACTCCAAAGAGATGTATCCCAGGAGCATCTTGGCCCAGCGGGTGAGCCAGCTGGCCTTTTACTGGGTGGAAGCTCTGCGGAACCTCCCCATGCTTCTCCTGATGCTTTTCATGCGGTTTGTCTCGGGATTGCCTCCTATCTGGGCGGCCATCGCCGGGATGAGCCTTTACACCAGCGCCGTCCTAGCAGAGGTGGTGAGGGGAGGCCTTCTCTCGGTGGATAAAGGCCAGTGGGAAGCCGGCATTTCCCAGGGTCTCACCCCTCTCCAGGTGCTGCGCCACATCGTGCTTCCCCAGGCCCTGCGCAACATGATTCCCCCCTTTGTGAGCCAGTTCATCACGGTCATGAAGGATACGTCCTACGCCTGGGCCCTGGGTATTCAAGAGATCACCGGCAGCGGCGTCATCCTCTTCGCCAAGTATCTGAACCCCATGCAGACCTTCATCGTCATCGCCATGGTGTTCTTCATCACCAACTTCTCCATGCAGCTTCTGGCCCGGAGCTATGAGCGAAAGCTGGCAGTGGGGAAAGCGTGATCTCTTCCGCCACCGGAAGGAGCGAAAGGCGGGAAACGAAGGAAGGGAAGAGAGGGGAAAAGCGGGGGGGGGGGGAACGGATGGAATGGGTCAGGGGACCTGCCGGGCAGGTCCCCTTCCTTTAGCCCCGCATCCGTTCCTGAAGCGCTTGCGCCAGCCGGGCGGCGGTTCTCTCCACCGTCTCCCCATCCTGGCCTTCCACCAACACCCGCAGCACCGGTTCGGTGCCGGAGGGACGCACCAGGATCCGACCGGCACCGTCGAGGATCCGTTCCGCCTCCTGCAAAAGGTCTTGGTAGGCTTCCCTTTGGAAGCGGAAGCCGGGGGGAAGGGGAAGGGCCTTCTGGACGGAAGGCCAGGGCCGGAACTCCCGCACCAGTTCGCCCAGGGATTGGCCGTGTTCTTTTGCCTTTTGCAAAAGCTGCAGGGCTGTCAGGGTGCCGTCCCCGGTGCGGGCGAAGGCCCGGACGATGACATGGCCGGAGGATTCCCCCCCGTAAGGGGCGCCATGCTCCTCCATGGCCATGGCCACATGCCGGTCTCCTACGGGGGTTCGCAAGAGGGTGAGCCCCCTCCCCTGGAGGTAGGCCTCGAGACCTCCATTGGTCATGACGGTTCCCACCACCACCTGGCCTGGAGGAAGGTCCCGGGCAAAGATGGCCAGCATCTCGTCGCCTCCCAGGATTTCCCCTTCCGCCGTCACGGCTAAACAGCGATCGCCATCCCCATCAAAAGCGAAGCCGGCAAAAGCTCCATGGGCCAGAACAGCCTCCCGCAAGGCCCGGGGATGCTGGGAACCAACTCCATCGTTGATGTTGCGCCCGTCGGGTGCCGCTCCCATCACCACCACATCCAGCCCTGCCCGGGCAAAAGCCTCAGGCGCCGTCTTGTAGGTGGCTCCATGGGCGCAGTCCAGGACCACCTTCCAACGGGGGAGGGGCCCCTCCAGGGATGCCACCAGGTGGCGGACGTAATCCTCCAGGGCTTCCTCCCGGTTCTCCAACCGGCCAAAGCGGGAGGGCAGGGCTAGGGCCTGCCCCAGGCCTTCTTCCACCTCTTCCTCCAGGGACTCGGGGAACTTGTCCCCCCGCCGGTTCAAAAACTTGATGCCGTTGTCGGCAGCCGGGTTGTGGGAAGCGGATACCACCGCCCCTCCCACAGCCCCCAGGGAACCGGTCAGATAGGCCGCCGCCGGCGTGGGAGCCACCCCCACATCCCACACGTCCAAGCCCTGCGACATGAATCCCGCCGCCAGGGCGGCCGCCAGAAAAGGTCCGCTTTCCCGGGTATCGCGGGTGAGAAGAACGGCCCCTTCTCCCAGCAAACGGCCGCAGGAAGCCCCCAGGCGGAGGGCCAGCTCCGCCGTCAGATCCTCCCCCGGTCGACCCCGCACTCCATCGGTCCCAAACAGCTCCGGCATGGTTCTTCATGGCCCCTTTCCGATCACAATACGGACCGTCACTTGCCCCGCATCGGCTTCCATTCCGGTGGGAATATCCAGCTCCACCTGGAAGGTGACATCGGCATCGGCTCCCTCCACCGAAACCGGTCGGGTGTAGATTTCCGCCAGGGTCTCCAGCCGGCTGGCCGGACCTGTCACCTGGACGGTGGCCGGGTCCGCCGAGGCCCCCAGAACCCCGTAGCCCTCGGCGGGGAGCCCCGCAAAAACGGGGATCACGGAGACCTCTTTCGTTTGCCACAACTCCAGGGGCACTTCCACCTCCACGCTCCCCGGCCGCACCGTCACCCCCGGTACCGGGTTGCCGTCCTTATCCACCGCCTGCAGGGGGACCGTGACCTTCAGGTCGCTCGCCTTCCCTTGCAAGGAGACAGGAGCGTGCACCCCCTGGACCCGGGCCACGTCGGTGGCCAAGCCCTCCACCTCCGCGGTGGTGCGGGCCAGGGAAGGTTCCCCAGGACGGTAGTCCGGCTGCGGGGTGCCCTCCAGGACCGCCTGGATGGGGAAGGTCCTCCGCTCCAGGGACTCCAACGTGAAAATCACGCGGGACGGATTGATTCCCACCAGCTGCACCTGGGGCGGCACCGAGACAGTGACGTTGAAAGCCAGGCGACCGGGGGAGGCGTTGGAGAGATCCACCAGGGCGGCGAAGTCGCTGGGAGTGAGCCCATCGGCTACCGCAGGCGCCGCCCGGTAGGTGATGGACACTGCGCTGGGCTCCACCGCCTGCACCAGGAGATCGGAGGGGAGGTTGCGCCACTGGATGGGGATTTGGGCAATGGTGCCCTGGACCGGCGCCAGGCTGGCGGGAGAGGAGGGAAGGCCCCCCACGTTGATCCAAAGGAGGAGGGCCAGGAGAACGGAAGAGACTTTGAGGGCCAGATCCTGACGCAGCCAGTTCCAGAGACGCCTCATGATTTCCCTTCCCCTCGGTTAGGCCAGTTGAAGGGAAAGACAAAGGAAGGCTCTTTGCGGGGTACGAACTTTTCCAAAAGATCCCTGAGATCCTCCTCGTCCAAGCCCCGGATCAGCTTGCCTTCGTGGGCGACCGCCACGTGGCCCGTCTCTTCGGAGACCACGATGGCGATGGCGTCGGTGTGCTCCGTGATGCCCAGGGCCGCCCGGTGGCGGCTTCCCAGTTCGGGAGGCACCGCATGGAGCTCGGCCAGCGGGAGGAAGCATCCGGCTGCCATCACCCTCGACCCCCGGATGATGACGGCCCCATCGTGGAGAGGCGTATTGGGCACAAAAAGGTTCACGAGAAATTCCGCCGTCACCAACCCTTCAATGCGGATACCCGTCTCGATGACGTCCTCCAAACCGGTGGTCCGCTCGATGACGATCAAGGCCCCTGTTTTGTTGCGGGCCAGCGCCATAGCGGCCTTCACCAGTTCATCCAAGGTGCGGTGCTCCTCCTCGGCGGGGGGAGTATGGACCGGTCGGAAGAAGGAGCCCCGGCCCACCTGTTCCAGGGCGCGCCTCAGTTCCGGCTGGAACACGATGGGGATGGCCACGAAGAGGGCCACCCAGACCTTGTCGAAGAGCCAGTGGGTGGCCTTGAGCCCGATGTACCCGCTGATCCAGTAGGCCAGGACAATCAGGGCCAGCCCCCGCATGAGCTGAGTCGCCCGAGTACCCCGCACCAGCATCAGCACCCGGTAGATGAGGTAGGCGATGATCCCGATATCCAGGAGGGCTAGCAGGACCTGCCCCAGATCCAGTTCTCGCAAGCGCTCCCACAGGGAGGTCCACACCCTCAGCCCTCATCCTTCCTGGACACGATGACGCCCTTGTCCCGCATAGTAGGCCAGGCTTTCCAGCTCCAGGCTGAGATCGATCTGCTGAACCTGCACCCCTGAGGGAACCTTCAGCTGCACTGGCGAAAAGTTCAAAATCCCCTCGATGCCCGCCTGGACCAGCCTCTGGGCCACCTTCTGGGCCGCCGGCCCCGGCACCGCCAGAATGGCCAGGCAGGCCCCTGTGGCGGCGATGGTCTCTTCCAGACCCTCCAGAGGCTGCACCGTCAGATCCTCGATGACCTGGCCCACCTTCCCGGGGTCCTGATCGAAAATGGCCACCACCTGGACCGACTGGCGCCGGGTGCGATTGTAGCGCGCCAGGGCCGTCCCCAGATGGCCGGCTCCCACCAGGACCGCCCCCATGGGCCGGTCCAAGCCGAGGATAGACCGAAGGCGGCGGGCTAGAGACGCCACCCCGTACCCCACTCCCCGGGTGCCGAAGGCCCCGAAGTACGCCAGGTCCTTGCGGATCTGTTCCGAAGTGATGCCGCTCTTGCGGGCCAGCTCCGCGGAAGAAATGATGGCCACTTCTTCTTCCTGCAGCCGTTCCAAGACACGCAGGTAGACCGGCAGCCTCTTGATGGTCGCCTCGGGGATGCGCTGGCGGCGCCGCATGCCATCAACAGGAAGGCTCACAGAGGTGCTCCTCTCCGCATGTTAGAGCAAACGAAGGAGAAGGATGCGGGCCAGGTCCTCCAAGGTTTCCCGGGCAGCTCCCGGAGGCAAGGAGGCCAGAGCCTTCTGCCCCTCCTCGGTGAATTCACGGGCCTTCTTATACGTATATCCTATCGCTTCCGAAGTCAGAAGGAGATGGCGAGCTTCTTCCACCTTGGTGCGGCCCCAGGGAGGATCCTGGAGAAACTCCCGCAATTGGGGCCCCAGCTCTCCATCCTTCAAGCCGTAGATGACAGGGAGGGTCAGGATGCCCGCAGCCAGATCGGACGCGGCCGGCTTGCCCAGGGTTGTGCTATCCCCTGTGAGGTCCAGGATATCGTCGATGACCTGAAAACCCATGCCGATCCGCTGGCCAAAGCGGTAAAGGGCCTCCTGCGTCGCCTCCCCTCCCCCCGTCACGATACCGGCGATGCGGCAGCACTCGCCCAGAAAGGAGGCGGTCTTCTGGTGAATCCGCAGGAGATAGTCCTCCTCTGACTGATCGAGGCAGTAAAGGGAATTCTGCTGGTGGAGTTCCCCTGAGGCAAGGTCGCTGATGACCTGGGCCATCCGCTCCACCACCTGGGGTCCTCCGTCCCGGGCCAGAATGGAAAAAGCCCGGGCAAAAAGGTAATCCCCCGCCAAGACCCCCGCTTTGGTCCCCCAAAGGCGATGGACCGTGGGCAGACCCCT
>JASBVX010000115.1 GCA_029960865.1 Bacillota bacterium
GCACCGAGACCGCCCGGGGATAAGGAGCCGGGCGAGATCCCGTGAAAAAGTCCTTGAATTGAACCATGCCCGCATTGGTGAAAAGAAGGGTAGGGTCCTCCGCCGGCACCAGGCTGGAACTGGGTACCACCGCATGGCCCTTCTCGGAGAAAAACTGCAGAAAGGATCGGCGAAGCTCCGCCGCTGTTTCGGGTCTTGCCATGAAACACCGCCTCCAACTTGGTGACCTTCACCTGGATCTTCTACAATGGGACAGTACCAGTTTGCGCCGGTTGCCGTCCAGGAGCGGCGCCAAGGAGGAAACGAACCCTTGCTAACCCTGAGCTACTGGAACGCCCTCTGGTTCGCCATCGTCCAGGGAATCACCGAGCTTTTCCCCGTCAGCTCCGTCGCCCACGCCGTCCTCATCCCCGCCATCTTCCCCGTCCCCATCGACCTGGATGCCCTTTTGCCCTTCACCGTGATGCTCCACCTAGGGACCGCCTTCTCCCTCCTCCTTTTTTATTGGAAGGATTGGCTTTCCTTCCTCCGCTCCCTCTTTCGCCAGGAAGCCACCGTGGCCCGGCAGGTCTTCTGGCGGGTGGTCCTGGGCACCATCCCGGCCGCGGTATTAGGGTTCCTCCTCCTGGATAAGCTCCGGGCCCATTTTCCCTCCGGCTCCAGCGCTGCTTTCTTTTTGATGGTCAACGGCCTGATCCTCTGGATCGCCGACGGCCGCCGCCGCCGAGCTCCCTCCTTCACTCCCGATGCCGATGAGGAGATCGCGCGCCTAAGCCCCCTCCAGAGCATGGGGGTGGGCCTCGCCCAGAGCCTGGCCCTTATCCCCGGCTTCAGCCGCGCCGGTATGACCATGGTGGCGGGGCTCTATAGCGGCCTCAGCTACTCTGCCGCCGCCCGCTTCGCCTTCCTTCTGGCCACCCCCATCATCCTGGGCGCCGGCCTGGTAGAAGCGCCCCGCCTTTTGGATCCCCAGTTCCAAAGCGTCCTGGGGCCCTCCATCGTGGGCGCCATTGGGGCCGGCCTTGCCGCCTACCTGGCCGTCACCATCTTGGTGCGCTACTTCCACCGCCACGAGGTGGAGGCCTTCCGGCCCTTTGCCCTCTACTGCCTCCTGGTGGGGGCGGCTGCCTTCACCTACCTGCGGTTTTTCTAAGGAACCGGTTCCTGGGTGAAAAGGCGATAGAGAAAGCGCACCGTCACCACCAGGAACCCTAGGGCGGGAAGGGCCAGGAGGACTCCCAGAAAGCCGAAGAAATGGCCCCCCAGGAGAAGGGCGAAGATGACCACCAGGGGGTGGAACCCCAGGGTAGTCCGCATGATGGCCGGCCCCATGACGGCTCCCTCCATCTGCTGGATGAAAAGAAAGACGACGGCCACCAAGAGAAGCTGCCTTGAGGACTGGGAAGCCGCCACCAAAAGGGCGGGGATGGCGCCCAGAAAAGGGCCCACGTAAGGGATCAGCTCGCCAGCCGCCGCCACCAGGCCCAAGAGAAGCCAGTAGGGAAGGCCCAGGATGGCCAAGGCCAGGGCCGTCAAGGTCCCCACCGCCAGGCTCAAGAAGATCTGCCCCCGGATATACCCCGCCAGCATGCGGTCCAGTTCCAGCACATAGCGCAGGAAGAGGGTCCGCTGGCGGGCAGGGATCCAGCGCAAGAGGACCTGGCGGAACCGGGGCCAGTCGGCCAGCATGTAGAAGGCCACAAAGGGCGAGAGAACCAGGAAAAAGAAGGTCTCCACCAGATGACCCGCCTGCTCCATACGGTCCTGGAACCACTCCTCCCCCTTCTCTTCCCAGGTAGCCCACGCCTCCTCCACCCGGTCCATCAGTGTAGGGGGAACCTTCACCGGCAGATCTTGGTAGAGCCACCGGTCCCAGAGGGAGGAGAGCTTCGCGGTCCAGGCGGGGAGCATCTGGGTAAGGCGCTCCACCTCATCGAGAAGGGCCGGGAGGACAAGGACCACCAAAAGGACCGCCATCCCGAGGAGGAGGAGAAAGAGAAGGGCGGTGGCCAGCCACCGGGGAAGGCCCCGGGCGGTCAAATAGTTGACGGAAGGCATCAGGAGAAAGGCCAGGGCCCCTCCCACCAGGAAGGGGAGAATGGCCGGCCAGGCCAGCCGCAGGACGAAGGGGACGGCCAGGAAGAGGAGCAGGGCCAGGATGCCCTGCACCCAGCGCTCCCTGGCTCCTAGCTCCTCCATGGGGCCTCAAGCCCTGAGACCTTGCAGCGCATGGCGCCAGCGGCTTTGGGTCCGCCTCAGTTGGTCTTTCGCCCGGCGGCCTTCCCGCTTCGCCATCCGCAACACCCTGACCGTCCATGGCTGCCGCCGCCTGCGCCACCACCAGAGGGTTCCCGCCGCCAGCACACCCCCAGCCACTACCCCCTGCCAGAACCTCATGTGCCCATCACCTCGCTCGCCGGGGGAATGGGCTCCACGGGGATGAGCTCCCCTTCCTCATCGGGGCGATAGAGGACCAGCTGCCCTTTTTTCCACGTGAACTCCACGCAGCACTCCCGGCAAAAGAAACCCTGCTGGCCCACCCGGCCCACATCCCGGGTCCCGCAAATGGGGCATTCCATCGCCATTCCCCCTCGCCTAGCTTTCCTCGCCGGGTCCCTCTTTAATCCGCCGCACCAAAAGGGTGTCCCCTTCCCCCACCTGCAGGGACACGCCCCTGGGCAAAAAGGAAGGCCCCTGCCAGAGGTCGGCCAAGAGGCCCATGGAGAGGGCATAGCCCACCACATCCCCCGTCTCGGGGTGGAAGAAGAGATCGTCCACCGTCCCTAAATCCCGGCCGCCTTCGTCCAGGACCCGCCGCCCCAAGAGGAGGCGGGCAGGCGCCAGGAGGGGTTCCAATCCCTTGCCGGGACTCCTCAATTCCACCGGTTTCCCCGCCAGGATGGCATCGGGCCCAAAGGCCAAGATTTCTTCCCGAGGAAAGAGGCGGCGCTTTTGGAAAAGGCCGCCTCCTTCCAGCAAAAGGGCCACCACCCGTTCTCCCCGGCGGTTCAAGAGAAGGTCCTCCACCCGACCCAGAAGGGAAAGGCCCTCCTTTTGCAGGACGGGAAGGCCGATCACCTGCTGCCGCTTCAAAAAGCCCACGGGAAACCGCCCCTTGGGCTTAGGATCCCGCCCTCAGGGCCGAGATAGGACCGTCACCTTCTGGGCCGGGTGGGGAAGGGCGGCGGCGATGGTGGCACCCCCCAAAACTTCGTCGCCCACGTAAAGAACGGCCGCCTGGCCCGGCGTGACCGCCCGGGCGGGCTCGTGAAAGCGAATTTCCACCCGGCCCTCCTCCACCCCGACGATGGAGGCGGGGCGCGGCTCGCCCCGGTAGCGGATGCGAACCTCCACCGGGAGGGGAAGCCTCTTGGCCAGATCCTCTTCCGTCATGGCCACCAAACGGAGATCTTCCGCGATAAGGCCCTCCCGGTAAAGATAGGCTTCCGGTCCCACCCAGACTTCCCCTCGCTCCTCATCCAGATGGACCACGTAAAGGGGTTCGCCGGCCGCAAGGCCCAGGCCCCGCCGCTGACCTACCGTGAAATGGGCGATGCCACCATGGGTCCCCAGGATCTCGCCGCTGACGTGCCGGATGACCCCCTCCTGCAACGCCTCGGGATGGCGCCTTCCCACCTCTTCGGCATACTTTCCCGTGGCCACAAAGCAAAGTTCCTGGCTATCGGGCTTCTGAGCTGTGTGCAGGCGCCTTTGGGCCGCCATCTCCCGCACCTTGTCCTTCGTGAGGTGGCCCAGGGGAAAAAGAGCGTGGGCCAGCTGATCCTGGCGGATGGCGTAAAGAGCGTAACTCTGGTCCTTTCGCTCATCCACGGCCTTCAACAGATGCCAGCGGCCTTCCCGCCACTCTTTCCTGGCGTAGTGACCTGTGGCCACGTAGTCGGCCCCCAGCTCGAAGGCCCTTTCCAAAAAGGCATCGAATTTGATGAAGCGGTTGCAAAGGACGCAGGGGTTGGGGGTGCGGCCCCGGGCATACTGGAGGGCAAAGGGCTGCACCACGTGTTCTTCAAACTCCTGACGAAGGTTCAGGACGTAGTAGGGGATGCCCAAGCGAAACGCCACCGCACGGGCGTCGAAGACAGCCCCCAAGCCGCAGCAGCCCCCCCTTTCCTGAATGACCCCCGGTTCTTCCTCCGGCCAGAGGTTCAAGGTCACGCCGATGACCTCATACCCTTGCTCCAAAAGAAGGGCAGCTGCCAGGGCGCTGTCGACACCCCCGCTCATCCCTACCACCACGCGGCCCTTCATCGCATCACCTCCCGCCGCCGCAACCTCTCCACCTGATCCTGCCAGGCCTGGGCCACCGCTTCCGCTGCTCGCCCGATCTCCTCCGGCGTCGTCTGTCGCCCGATGGAAAAGCGAAACGACCGCCCCGCCTCTTCCTCCGAAACCCCCATGGCCATCAGCACGTGGCTGGGTTCCAGGCTACCCGCCGTGCAGGCGGAGCCGGTGGAACAGTAGATCCCCGCCATGTCCAAAGCCAAAAGAAAGCTTTCCCCCCGCACCCAGGGAAAGGCGATATTCAAAAGCCCCGGATGGCGCAGGGATTCGTCTTTCAGTCCATGGACCCTGGCTCCGGGTATGGCCTCCAAGAGTCTCTCTTCCAGCTGCCTCCGCAAGGTCCTCACCTGCTCATGGCCCCCCCCATCCAAAAAGGACTGGGCCAGAAGGCACGCTTCACCGAAACCCACAGCCCCCGGCACGTTTTCCGTTCCCGGGCGCCAGGCCCGTTCCTGGCCGCCCCCGAAGAAAAGGGGACTGAGACGCTTGCCCGCCGCCACATAGAGAGCCCCCATCCCTTTGGGCCCATACATCTTGTGGCTGGAAACGCTGAGAAAATCCACCCCCCACCGGCTGACGGAAAAAGGCAGCTGGCCTGCCATCTGCACCCCATCGCAGTGGACCCAGGCCCCTTCCCGGTGGGCCAGGGCCACCACCTCTTCCACGGGCTGCAGGGCCCCTGTCTCGTTGTTGGCGGCCATCACCGCCACCAGGGCCACCTGCCGATCCAGGAGGCCTTGGAGGGCATCTAGCCGGATGCGCCCTTCCCCATCCACCGGGATGACCTCCACCTGGATCCCTTCCCCCTTCAAAGCCCGCGCCGCTTCCAAGACCGATGGGTGCTCCACCGCCGAAACCAGAAGGCGGCTGCGCCCTTCCTTCCTCCGGGCCCTGACGGCTCCCTGGATGGCCAGCTGGTTGGCTTCTGTGCCGCCGCTGGTGAAAAGGATCTGGGAGTAGTGGTCCGCCCCCAGGAAGGAAGCCACCCTTTCCCGCGCTTCATCCAAAGCCTGGCGGGCCCTGCGCCCTTCTTCGTGCAGGCTCGAAGGGTTGCCCCAGTCTAGCTCCATGGCTATGGCCACGGCCCTTTGCACCCGGGGATCCACCGGGGAGGTGGCGGCATAATCGAGGTAAATGGGCTTCATAGAAGGGCTCGCATCTCCGCCCAGGCTTTTTTGG
>JASBVX010000116.1 GCA_029960865.1 Bacillota bacterium
AGAGGGCTTCCCCGGAGCGGTCCCCGGGAAAGAGGGCCAAGGCCATCCGGTTCAAAGGAGCGCCCATGGTGAAGGCGGTCCCGATGCCCATGAGGCTGAGGCCCGCGATGAAGCGCCACCAGGTGAGGTGGGCTGGAACAAGAAAAAGGGCGCCGGCGGTGGCGGCCAGCAGCCCTGCCACCAGGACGAAACGGGAGCCGCGCCGATCCACCAGGACGCCTCCCAAGGCCGAAAAGAGAGCCGCGGTGAAGGCGGCCGGCATCACCGAGAGGCCGGAAGCCAGGACGCCCACCCCCAGCTCTTTTTGAGCCAGGGAGGGGATAAAGACGGCCGCCGCCATGTCCATCCCCACCAGGATAGCCCCCGCCACCACTGTCCCACCCCAGAGGGAAGCGAAGGCCTTGAGGTCCAGAAAACGTTCCTTTCCTCCAGGGTGGCGCTGGCGCCAAGCGAAGAGATAGGCCAACAGAAGCCCCGCCAGGAGAAGTTCCAGCCCATAATGGGCCTGGGCCGTGAGGCTGAGCAGGAGGGCCACCAGGGCCAGGCCGAAGAGGATGCCTCCCCAGAGGTCGGGCACTCCCCGGTCACGGAGGGCAGTACGAGGGAGGGAGGGCACCAAGAGAAGGACGATGGCCACCAGGGGAACGTTCACCCAAAAGATGGCTTGCCATCCCCAGTATTGGCCCAGTAACCCTCCCAAGTTGGGTCCGATGATGGCCGCCACCCCAAAGACGGCCCCAAAGAGGCCCAAGGCGGTCCCTCGCTTTTCCGGGGGAAACGCCTGGATCCCTGCCGCCTGGGCGTTGGGGAAAATGGCACCGGCCCCGCCTCCCTGGAGGGCCCGTCCCAGGAGAAAGACCCAAAAAGAGGGGGCTAGGGCCGCCACCGCCGATCCCAAACCGAAGAGGAAAAGCCCCCAGGCGAAAAGGCGCCGGTGGCCCAGACGGTCACCCATGGCGCCCGCCAATACGGTGCCGACGGCGTAGACAGCCGTGTAGGCGGTGACGGTCCAGGCGTCCCAAGTGACGGAAACGTTGAAGTCGCTGGCGATGAGGGGAAAGACGGGGCCGATGATGCTCATGTCGAGAGCGCCGATGAACACGCCCACGAAATAGATGGCCAGAGCTTTACCCACAGGGTTAACCTTCTTTCCTTGCGTCCTGGAAGAGCTCCCCCACGGCTCCTGCCGCCCCCAAAAGCTGGGTCAGGTCGGTGGGGATGAAAATCTTGGTGGCCTGTCCCTGGGCCACTTCCCTCAGGGCCGCCAGGGCCTGCAGGGCGAGGACGGGGCGGTCTGCCTGAGCTTCCCGCAAGAGGCGCAGCCCTTCGGCTTCCGCCTGCCGCACCCGCAGGATGGCCTGGGCTTCCCCTTCCGCCTCCAAAACCTGCTTTTCCTTCTGGGCCTGGGCCGCCAGGACCACCGCTTGCTTCTCCCCCTCCGCCCGCAGGATAGCCGCCTGCTTGGTGGCCTCCGCCGCCAGGACGGTCGCCCGCCGCTCCCGTTCGGCCTTCATCTGCAATTCCATGGCCGTTTGGATCTCCAGGGGGGGCTCGATGGCCCGCAATTCCACCCGGTTCACCTTCACGCCCCACTTGTCGGCCGCTTCATCCAGGTGGAGGCGCAACTTCTGATTCACCTGTTCCCGGGAGGTGAGCATCTCATCCAGGGTTAGCTCGCCGCAGACGTTCCTCAAGGTGGTCTGGATCAACCGGTCGATGGCCAGGTGGTAATTGTTGATCTCATAGACCGCCCGCACCGGATCCACCACCTGAATGTAGGCCACCGTATCCACCTGGACGGTGACGTTATCCTCGGTGATGACGGGGATCTTGGGAAATTCCAGGGTTTCTTCCCGCAGATCCAGAATGGCCCGCACCGAATCAATGAAGGGCACGATCACATGGAGGCCTGGCCCTAGGGTGGCATGATAGCGGCCTAGCCGCTGGATGATGAGGGCTTGGGCTTGCTGCACGATCCGGAGGGAACGGATGACGGTTCCCGCCACCACCAACGCCAGGAGAAACCAGACAATGGCCGCCACGCTGTTCACGTCGTTCCACCTTCCTTCCTTTCCGCCGCTCCCTGAACTTCTTCCACCCACAGGGTGACGCCGCTGAACCTCAGGACGCGGACGGGCGTTCCTTCGGGCAGATCATTCTCAGCCCGGGCGGCCCAGTCCTGGCCGTCCACCCGGACGCGTCCTCTTGTTTCCCTGCCGATGGCCTGGGTGACGTAGCCCGTAGCTCCAATAAGGGCCTCGGCGTTGGTGGGGGTATAGGGCTTCCGGTAGAGGAGGCGGCGCAGGAACGGCCGCACCGAGACGAGAAAAAGAAGGGCCACTGCGGAAAAGGTGGCCAGGGTCCAGGGGAGGCTCAGGCCCCCGGAAGCGGCCACCCCTGCGGAAAGGGCAGCTATGCCCAGAGAAAGCAGGATGAAGTCTCCCGAAAGAAGCTCCAGGAGGGAAAGGAGAAACCCCAGCACCCACCAAAAAAGCTGCAGTCCCATAGCCCCATCTTATGCCCAGAGGCGGGGGGAGAGGAGATACCTCAAAGGAGCCCGTATTTTTCCAGCATCAGGGCGATGCCCCCCGGCCCTTCCATTTCCGCATCCGCCAGAAGTCTCACCGCCGGAATGGCGCGGTCGGAGGCTACAGAGATACCGGCATAACACATCATGGGGATATCGTTGGCACCATCCCCGAAAGCCATCACTTCTTCCCGCCGCAGCCCCCACTTCTCCGCCAGCCAGGCCAGGGCGATGCCTTTGGTGGCGAGGCTGTGGGTCATGTGCACCACCCGGGGGTCGTTGGGGTCGGGAAGGGGCAGCACCCGCACCTGCCCGTCCAGGTATCCGAAGGCTTTCAACAGGGCTACGGCATCCTTGCCCCCCGTCAGGACCTGCAGGGGATCTTCGGGTAGCTTCTCCAAAACGTCGGGATCGATATGTTCATGGGGTCCCATGTGGTCGGGGAACTTCTGATCGTTCCAAAAATCCACATCGGGCCGCCGATTGTAAAACCAGGAGAGCTCATAGTCCACCCGCACCGCCACATCGGCTTCCTGGGCCCAGCGGACCATCTGGGAGGCCGCTTCCCGGGAGAGACGGTGGACCTGCCAGAGTTCCCCCCGGGGGCCGTGAATGGAGGCTCCTCCGGTGGCGATGACAGGAACATCGTCCCCCAGCTCCTCGGCGTAATGGTGGGAATTCAGCCAGTGCCTCCCGGTGACGATGACGGGGCGAATGCCTTTCTCTCTGGCCTTATGGATGGCCAGGCGATCGTCTGGGTGAATCTTTTTGTCGTTCCCCAGAAGGGTATCGTCCAGGTCTAACGCGAGAAGTCGGATCGGCGGCTTTTCTCTCATGTTTCATATGATACCTTACTTCCAAGGGGGACGGCCCATTAAGGGGATGACAGACATGCTCCGGAGGCCTGAAGCATGAGCCCCCTCGCCTGGGCCCTCACCGGATTGGCCGGAGCCATTGCCCTTTCCCTTCTCCTGCCCGGTTGGCTGGGGGGCGTATGGAGCCCCACCCCTAAAGATGTGGCCCGGATCATGCTGGACTTGGCCCAACCTCATGCGGGCGAACACCTGGTGGATCTGGGATGCGGCGACGGCCGCCTCCTGATCCTGGCCGCCAGACAGGGTTTGCAGGCGACAGGATATGAGATCAATCCCTTTTGGCGCCTCTGGATATTCGCCAAGGCAGCCCTTTTGGGTCTGCAAGGTTCCATCAAGGTGAAGGGCACTGATCTCTTTCAGGCATCGCTGGAAGATACCCAGATCGTGACGGTGTTTCTTTCCCAGGCTGCCCTGAATAGGTTGGAACCTATCTTTGCCAAACAACTGCCGCCCGGGGCTCGGATCGTCACGTACGAGAAGGTCTTGCCGGGTTGGACCGCCCTTAAGGCTGTAGAGGTGCGCCCGGGCAAATGGGTCTACCTTTACGGAAAGGAGCAGCAGAGCTGAAGGAAAAGGAACGGTCCTCCCTTCACCGCCGCCCACTGAAAGTATGGGTGCCGCCCAGATATTCGGCGGGGGAGGTTTGACGGCAGGGGTGACGGTGGGCGCCCTTGTGGCCCGGGACCTCACCGGCAGCGACCAGGCGGGAGGCCTTCCCTCCGCTTTTCACCGCCGGATCGCCCGCGGCTGCCTACATGATGGGAAGGCTCGCCTAGAAAGGCGGACGATGCTTGACGCTGAGCTTGGCTTACACGATCGGGGGCCTGGGCGCCGTCGGGATTGTCTTCTTTGCGGCGAGCGGCCAGCTTCCCGTTTCATTTTCGCCTCTCTCTTTTTCTAGGGGGCCGGCCTAGCCACCATCCTCCAAGGCCGCTACGGCGGGGGGACCTGGCCCCCCACGAGAGGGCTACGGCCCTCAGCATCGTCCTCCTGGCCACCACCCTGGGTGCCATGTACATCTGCCGGCCTGGCGGTAGCCCTGGGCCTTTTGGGTCTGGGATGGCACCTGGCCCTCATCGCCGGCAGCACCCTTGTCTCTGAAGGCGCCCCTCCGGAAACCCAGGCTCGCACCCAGGGCGCCAGCGATGTCCTGGTGGCGCTTTCGGGAGCCAGCGGAGGAGCGTTTTCCGGGGTCCTCATGGGCCGCTCCAGCTATGCTCTCCTCTCCCTGGTGGGAGGTCTTCTCTCTCTTCTGACCCTGCCTTTTCTCCGCTTGCGGAAGGATGTTCCATCCAACCGCTATACTGGGTGCAGGGGGGCTGAGGCATGCGGGTGGTCGTTCTGGGAGGCACCGGCTATCTGGGTCAGTACGTGGTCCGGGAGCTTTTGGCTCACCATCATCATGTGCGAGGGGTCAGCCGGCGGATGCCCGCCGGGGGTGAGCTGGAGTGGGTCCAGGGGGATTTCCGCAACCTCCAGCTGGCCACCCGGGCCCTCAGAGACATGGATGCCTTGATCCACCTGGTGGGGATCATCCGGCCCCAAGGAGAAGACACTTACCTCTCCATCCATGTGGATGGGACGGCTATCTGGCGGAGGGCGGCTCAGGAAGCAGGCCTCAAGCGCTACATCTACGTTAGCGCCCTGGGAGCGGGGAACTTCCCTCGCCTTCGTTACGCTTATTCCAAGTGGCAAGCGGAGAACCTCATCAAAGAGAGCCCCGTTCCCTGGACCATCTTCCGGCCCTCCCTTCTCTTCGGCCCGGGAGGCCAGGCTTTTCTCGAGCGCTTGGTCCAGTCCCTGGAGGTGGCTCCCCGCCGGATAGCGCCCCTGCCCGCAGGGGGGAAAACCCGGTACCAACCCCTCTATGCGGGGGATCTGGCCAGGGCCATCGTCATTTCCCTGGAGAGGGATGACGAAGGCAAGACCTTTTCCCTGGGTGGGCCGGAACACCTGAGCTACCGCCAGGTCTTGGAAAGAATCCTGCAGGTGTTGGGAGAACGGCGCATCCTGGTGCCGGTGCCGGCATCTCTCCTAACACCGGGGGTCTGGG
>JASBVX010000117.1 GCA_029960865.1 Bacillota bacterium
CAAAAGATCCTCTCCCTCCTGGGGATCGGTAAAAAACTCCGCTTTCTCAAGCTTCGCTTTGGCCCTCGCCTCCTCCAAAGTCCCCTCCTCCACCCCCTGGTTCACCGGGTGGGCTCCGGGATAATCGTAAAGGGCAAAAAAGCCCTTCCCCCTCCCAGCCGGTTGAAACAGAAGGAGGCGGCCTCCCTTTCCTTGCCCTTTTTCCATGGCCGCCCAGGCCTTTACCTGAAGCAAGAGGGGCGCCGCCACCGGGATCTTCAGAGCCAGGGCCAGCCCCTGCACAAAGCTGAGGCCGATCCGGAGGCCGGTGAAGGATCCGGGCCCCCGCACCACCCCGATCCGCCCCAGACGGGAAGGGGGGATGCCGCAGGCTTGGAGCCCCTGGGCCACCAGCGGGGCCAAAAGGCTGCCATGCCGGGGCCGGTGGCGGGGCGGAGCGGGCGGTACGATCTCTTGCCATTGGAGGGTCTCCTCCCCCAGACCTACCCGCAGCTCCTCCTCGGCCGTATCGATGATCAGGGTCCAGGTCAAAATCCTCTCTCCTTCAAGGCGCACTCCCACCAGGTCCTAGCTTTCTCGTGGCGGAAAGCGGCTTCCACTTCCCGCCCCATAGGATGGCCGGGAAGGGGGCGCAGGGTCACAAGGAGGGCCTCGTCGGGCAAAAGATAAGGCGCCCGATCGGCCCACTCCACCACAGCATAATCGGCTTCTTCCAGGGCTTCCACGATCCAGACGTCATCCCCTGGCGCTCCTTCTGCCAAGCGATAGAAATCCATGTGCACCATGCGGTGAGGTCCCTTCTCGTAGCGCCGCGCCAGGAGGAAGGTGGGGCTGGGGATGGGCCCTTCTACCCCCAGGGTCCTCAGGAAAGCCTGGGCCAGGGCTGTCTTCCCCGCCCCCAGGGGCCCCGTCAGCCCCAAGAAGGCAGGGGGTCGGGCGCAGCGGGCGAGAGCTTCCCCTAACATTTTCGTTTCCGTTTCCGAAGAGATGGTAAGAATCCTTTTCGTCCCCCTGGACCATTCTCTCAAAGGGAGGGAAAACGCACATGCAGCGAGAGATCCTTCTGGGAGCCGCCCTGGCGGAAGCCAGAGAAGCCCTTTACCGGCAGGCCGTCCTCATCGAAGTGTTGGAGGAACAGCTGCAGACCCACGGCCTTCTGGATCCTGTAGTCATCGCCGCGGAAGTGGGAAAACGCCTCTGGCTCGATGATCTTCCAAAAGATCCGTCCCAGCCGGACTACCCCATGAGCTCTCGGTAACGGGCTTGCACTTTTTGCACATCCTCCCAGACGTCCTTCTTTTTGCGGGGATCCCGCAAAAGAGCTGCGGGATGGTAGGTCGGCATCATGGCGATGCCCCCTACCTGGTGCCACGTCCCCCGCACCTGGCTGATGCGAGCCTCCGGGCCCAGCAAAGCCCTGCTGGCGGTGGCCCCCAAAAGGACGGCGATCTTGGGAGAGACCAGGCGCAGTTTCTCCTCCAGAAAAGGCCGGCAAGCCTCCATCTCGTCGGGAAGGGGTGTCCGGTTGCCGGGAGGCCGGCACATGACGATGTTGGTGATGTAGACCTCTTCCCGGCGAAAGCCCGCGGCCTCGATGATGCGGGTGAGAAGCTCCTCCCGCCCTCCCCACGAAGGGCCTTCCCAGCTCGTCTTCCCTCTGGCCGGGGCCTTCCCCGATCCACATGAGGGGAGCGGGGACGGGCCCTTCGCCGAAGACGACGTGGGTCCGGCCGGAAAAAAGGCGGCAGCGCTGGCAGAGGAGGGCTTCCTTTTGCACCTCCTCCAGGGAAGGCTGCCGGCTGGCAAAGAAATCCAACTGCTGGGCCAAAACCTTCAGTCTCCCGCCAAAAGCTCCATGTTGGCCCTAGGCACCCATACCTCTTCGCCGCTGGGCAAGCGCACCTTGGCCACCCGCACCCGGGCTTCCGTCTCGATGGTCTGCAGATCCGGCGGAAGGGCCGTTACCACTCCCAGGAGTCCGAAGTAGGGTTCCCGGATGAGGCGAACAGGGGTCCCCACCTCCAGGGAGGTGGCCAGGCTTTCTTCTTGGCTTTGCCTTTCTCCCTCTACAGGAATCACCAGCTCAGGCCGCAGAACCCCCGCCCGCACCTGGGTGGCCCCGTTGACGGCAGCCTCGCGCCCTTCCAAAGATTGTAGCAGCCGAAAGGTCCGGTGGGCCATGGCCATAGGGCCGAATCCTTCGGTGATGATGAGGGTCAGGGGAATATCTTCCTGGCCGGTGATGGCCACCCCGATCTCGTAGCCGATGAAATCGGCCAGGTCGGTGTCCCAAATGCCCCCCGCCACCAATGCCTGAACCCCCATCTCGGCGGCTTTCCGCAAGACCCCGAGGGAAACGAGGGAACCTCCCACCACCACTTTCGCCCGGTGCTGGGGACCGATGTGGCTTTCTTCCAGCGGCTCGTCAGGGGAAGCGACCGCCATGGCCAACGTCCCGACCCGCTCTCCCCCGACCCCGAAGATGCCCTGCACAAAGGCGCCAGAAGTTTCCACCACCACCCCTTCCTGGGGAAGGATCTCCACCACCTTGCCCCGCAGGTAGGCCGTCAGCTCCACCGGCACCGGCTTTTCTCGCAGGGTCAGCTGGCCCGTCACCCGGGAGACCATCTCCAGCTTCCCGGAAATGGGGGAGCGCAGTTCCTTCTTGCCAAAACCAAAGATCCCTTTGGTGGCCGCCAGAAGCTGGCCTTCCTCCACCTCGTCCCCTTCCCTCACCAGGAGGTGGGACGGCACATCCTCGGGCATCAAGGCCATCTTATTGGCGGCATTGAGGGTATGGGGCTTTCCGGGGAGGAGGGCCCGAGCCACCACATCCTGGGGGGCCACCTCCTGCCCCTCTTGCACCAGCACTTCCCCTTGGATGGGGAGGCGCCGCACTTTCCTCACGGTGATATTCTCGCTAACCAGAAGGCCAGGCGTATAGGCTGTGGCCAAACCTGTCTCCCCTTTCTAAGAGCCTCCTGCCGCTACCGTCCGGGGCATGGAAGGATAGGCATCCAGGGCCTCAAACCACCGCCAGAGGCTTTCCCGCCGCAGGCGGGGATCGGCGGGCAGCTGCAGGGGCCGCCCCCGGCCATCCCAGAGGATCCCTACAGCCCCCCCGGTAAGGGTGACTTCCCGGGCCTTGCCCGGGCCTGACCCCACATCGAAGCCCCGGGCAGGCCGGAGTTCCACCGAAAGCTCTTTTCCTTCCCCCACGGGCATGCGCAGGATCTCCCCCGCTTTCAACTCCACGGACCCTCCGGGATAGCGGGCGTGAAGGATCGCTTCTCCCGGTTGGGCCGTTCCCTTGGGCGCCACCACCGTCCCGAGGCGGATGAGGCAGTCCCGCTCAAAGACCTGGGTGGCCGCCTCCTCCTGCAGAGGGGAGAGGACCCCCAGCTGGGGCATCATGAAGATGCTGTCCACCGCCAGTTCCGTTACCCCTTCCGGCTGGAAGGCATCCAGCATCATGAGGGCCGCCTGGACCCGCCGGGGAGCGTGGGAGAGGGTCCCTCCCGACCCGATGATGAGGTTTAGATCCATGAGGTTCACCAACGTGGATCCGGAACCCTCGTAGTCCAAGAAGGCCGAGAGCTCCTGCTGCCGCTGTACCCCTTTCAGTTCCACCGCCAGGGACTTATGGTGCTCCAGCGCCAAACGCAAGGCCTCCCGGGCCACCGCCTGCTCCACCATGAGATCCTCCAGGGTCTGGGGGATGCTGGTGGGGCGGATCATCTTGTTGCGGATGCGGTTTCGCAGAACGGCCGGAGGCACCTCGAAAGGCAGCCACCGTTCGATCTGGGCAAGGCCTGCTTCGAGGAGTACGTTGGCCATGCTGTAGCTCATGCCCAGGTTAGCGCTCACCGTCCGGTTAAAGGTGCCCCGAAACACCGAGAAGACGTCGGTGGTGGCCCCCCCGATATCCACCCCCAGAAGGGAGAGACCCCGCTGGCGGGCCACCGTCTCCATGAGTAGGCCCACCGCCCCAGGGGTGGGCATGATGGGAGCTGACGTCCACTCCATGAGCTTGTGGTAACCGGGGGCCTGGGCCATCACGTGCTCCATGAATAGGTCATGGATCTCTTCCCGGGCCGGTCCCAGAACTTCCTTGTCCAAAGTGGGACGGAGGTTGTCGACGATCCGCAGGTCCACCACGTCTCCCAGCACTTCTTCCACGTGCCGGCGGGCCCCCACATTACCGGCAAAGATGACCGGCAGGCGATAGCCGATCCCCAGCCGGGGCTTGGGATCGGCCGCCCGGATGAGCTCCGCCAGTTCCACCACGTGGCTGACGGTGCCCCCATCCACGCCCCCGGAAAGAAGGAGCATATCGGGGCGCACGGTGCGGATCCGCTCGATCTTCTGGTAAGGGAGGCGGCCATCATCGATGCTGATGGCATCCACCACGATGGCTCCCGCCCCCAGGGCAGCTCTTTGGGCGCTCTCCGCCGTCATGGTGCGGACCACCCCCGCCACCATCATCTGGAGGCCCCCTCCCGCGCTGGAGGTGGAGAAGTAGGCATCCACCCCCGATTCTTCATTCCCCTCGCGGATAAGGATCTTCTCGCCATCCTCCTGCAAAAGCCGGCGCCCCGTGAGCTCCTGCACCTCCCGCACCGCATTGAGAACCCCTACCGTCACGTCTTCGAAGGGAGCCTCTACCGTGGTGGGCGCTTCCCCCCGGGCGATGAGGCGATACTCATCCCCCACTTTCTCGATGAGGATGGCTTTGGTGGTGGTGCTGCCGCAGTCGGTGGCCAAGATCCGGTCCACTACTGATCCTCTCCTTTACGGCGCCACCAGCGAAGCCTCCGGGGAGGCCGTTGGCGCTCTTCTTCCTCCGCTTGGGCTTTGGCCTTCTCCTCCAGGCGCTGCAAAAAAAGGTCCAGATTCTTGGGGTCGGAGAGGAGGTAGCCCACCTCGTTCCCCAACTCCCCCGCCCCCAGGATGCTGAGGTAGGGAGCGCCGTAGAAGGCCATCTGGGCGCCGATGTAATGGAGGGGCCGCATCCCCTCCGCCAGGAGGATGGCAGGGGTGTACATCTTCCAGCGGTCGATCTTTTCCAGCAGCCAATTGATCAGTTCATCCCGCCGCTCCGGGGTCAGCTCTTCGTCATCCAGAGGCGGCAGCGATGGTCGCCATTCCGAGGGACCTACGCCAGGCACGACTTCCACCTCCTACCATCAGCGAAAGGGTTCCAGATTCTTGCGGGGCACCACCAGCACCTGGCCCCCCACGTCCACTTGGGCGACAGCGGCTTTGGCCTCCGTCTCGATGGCGGCATCTTCCCGGGGAAGGCCCGCCACCACCCCTACCTGCCCGAAGTAGGGCTCCGTGATGATGCGCACCTTCTGCCCCAGGGCCAGGTCTTCATCCACGTGGCGGCGCTTCTCCACTTGCGCCAGTTCCCAAGGCATGGG
>JASBVX010000118.1 GCA_029960865.1 Bacillota bacterium
CGGAGGTCTGCGCCCGCAGCATCGCCGCAGCCGGTGGAGAGCCGGGCCACTTTCTCCACAACGCATACGGCTACGGCCTTTTTACGGGAGGGCTGGGCCTCCATTTCGGGGCGGAAGCATTGGGGGTAGGGGTGATCCCCGCCGGCGGGGGGCAGAGCCTGCGGCAGATCCGCCTCCTGGAGGACCTCAAGCCCCAGGGGATCAGCTGCACTCCGTCCTATGCCCTCACTCTTGTGGACGTCATGGAAAAGGAAGGGGTGGATCCCAGGGGTCTGGGGACCCGGTACGGGATCTTTGGGGCGGAACCCTGGTCGGAAGCGATGCGCCGGGCCATCGAAGAGGCTTGGGGCCTGAAGGCGGTGGATATCTATGGCCTAAGCGAGATCATCGGGCCGGGGGTGGGATGCGAGTGCGTTGAGGCCCAGGCGGGTCCCCATATCAACGAGGATCACTTTTTGGTGGAAGTGGTGGATCCCGAGACGGGAGAGCTCCTTGGGGAAGGGGAAGTGGGGGAGTTGGTCTTCACCACCCTCACCAAAGAAGCCATGCCCCTTTTGCGTTACCGGACGGGGGATCTGGCGGCGGTGGAGCCGCCGGGGTGTGCCTGCGGCCGCACGTTCCGGCGCATCAGCCGGATCAAAGGGCGCACCGACGACATGATTATCCTGCGGGGGGTGAACGTCTTTCCATCGGAAGTGGAGCGGGTGATCCTCTCCTTTTCGGAATTGGCGCCCCATTACCGGCTGGTCCTGCGGCGCGAGGACCGCCTGGATGAGCTGGAGGTGCAAGTGGAGGCGACTCCCCGGGTGTGGGATCCAAAGGTGCCTCCCCTGGGTCTGCAGCAAAAGATCGCCCACCGCCTGCATGAAGATCTGGGGGTGCGCCTGGCGGTGGTGGTGCTTCCGCCGGGAAGCCTTCCCCGCAGCGAAGGGAAGGCCCTTCGGGTGGTGGATGCACGAGAGGAGAAGGGCTGATATGGAAGAGCGCCTGAAGGATCTCATGGCGAAAGACCCCTTTGCGCGCTGGATGGATTTTCACCTGACGGAGGTGAGGGAAGGGGAAGCCCGGGTGCGGGCTCGGGTGGAGCCCCATCATCTGAACTTTGCGGGCGTGCCCCACGGAGGATTTCTTTTCAGCCTGGCGGACTATGCCTTTGCCTGCGCCAGCAACAGCCACGGGGAGGTGGCCCTGGCGACCAGCCTTTCCATCCAGTTTTTGCGGGCGCCCGCGGTGGGAGAGGAGCTCCTGGGGAAGGCCCAGGAGCTCCATGTCACCCGGCGGGCGGGCTTTTACGCCATGGAGGTGTTGGGAGACGAAGGCCGGCGGGTGGCCAGCCTGCAGGGGGTGGTGATGAGAAAGGACCGGCCCCTGATCTAGGCCCAGATGGCCAAAGCCGCAAGAAGCATGAGTAGCACGCCGCTGATTAGGGTGCCGTACTGGCCGATCTCGATCCTCCCCACCTTCAGGGTGGAAGCTTTCTTTCCGGCCCGCACCCCCAGGGCCACGCTGATGAAGCTTCCCACGGCCGTCAGGAGGGAGAGGAGGAGGGGGGAGATACCGATGAGGCCGGCCGCCACACCGTTGGTGAGGGCGTTGGCGGAAAGGGCTACACCTAGAAGGATCGTTTCCCCCCACCCGATGGTGGCGTTCTGGGGTGGCGTGATTAGAGTCCGCCAGAGGCTGGGGGGTTCCCCTGGGCTCGGGCGGTGGGGAAGGGCCAGAAGGAGGATCCGCAGCCCGATGAAGAAGAGGATGAGGGCTCCCAAAAGGGCCGGCACGATGCCGGGCAAAAGGGACGCTAGCCAGAGGCCGCTGGTGATGCCTGCCCAGCTCAAAAGGAAGGCCACCAGGGCGATGATGCCGTTGGCATCCCAGGGGATGTGGACCCTTCGGAGGCCATAGGTGACCGCCACGCCGAAATTGTCGACGCTGGATGCCAGGGCAATCCCCAAGAGGATGGCAAGAAGACCAACGGCCATGGTCGATACCCCTTTCAGCCCCAGGTTATGGGCCTTTCTTCTCGACCGTTCCTTGGAAAGAATGTAGCTTAGGGGAGGGGCGATGGACCTGGCGCTGGGGGATATCCGAGAATTTTTGACCCTTTTGGAGAAAGAAGGGGAATTGCGGCGCATCGGCGAGCCGGTGGACCCTTACCTGGAGATGAGCGCCTTTGCGGAAGAAGCGGTGAAAAGGGGCGGACCTGCCCTCCTCTTTGAGAAGCCTTTTCCAGGACACCTGGCCCAAAGGGGCCTATCTCCCGAGCCGGTGGCGGCGGAGCTGGGCCGCCCTCCCGAGGTCGTCCCTATGCCTTCTTATGAGCCCAGGGCCTCCAGTGTGCCTGTGGTGATGAATCTCTTCGGTTCCAAAAGGCGGGTGGAGCTGGCCCTGGGGGTCTCCCACCTGGATGAAGCCGGGCAGCGGGTGCGGGAGCTTTTGGATCTCATCAAGGGCCCGGGGCCGGCAGGGGGCTCCCTTCTCTCCAAGATCAGCCTCCTCCCCAAGCTCCAGGAGCTGGCTACCATCGCTCCCCGGGTGGTGAGAAGCGGGCCGGTGCAGGAGGTGGTGGAGGAGGGAGACGCAGTCAACCTCTGGAACTACCCCCACATTGTGGCCTGGCCCGGGGATGCGGGGGCTTTCATCACCCTGGCTTTGGTCCTCACAAAAGATCCCGAGACAGGCCAGCGCAATGCCGGCATCTACCGCATGCAGATCCTAGGTAAGAACACCACCGCCATGCACTGGGAGCTCCATCACGGAGGGGCGGCCCATTTCCGCAAAGCAAAAAGGATGGGCAAACGCTTGGAAGTGGCGGCCGTTATCGGGGCCGATCCTGTCTCCCTCTATGCCGGTTCGGCGCCTCTTCCCGAAGGGATGGACGAGTTTCTCTTCGCCGGATACCTCCGGCGCCAGGCGGTGGAGTTGGTGCGGGCAAAGACGGTGAATCTGGAAGTGCCCGCCCATGGGGAGATGGTGCTGGAGGGTTATGTGGATCCTTTGGAAGAAGCGGTGGTGGAGGGGCCCTTCGGCGATCATACGGGGTTTTATTCCCTCCCTGACCTTTACCCCGTCTTCCACGTGACGGCCATCACCCGCCGGCGGGATCCCCTTTACCTTTCCACCATCGTGGGCCCCCCTCCCAAGGAGGACTATTTTCTCGGCCACACCACCGAGAGGCTCTTTTTGCCCATCGTCCAGATGGTGATGCCGGAAGTGGTGGATTACCACCTGCCGGCATACGGGACGTTCCAGAATCTCATCTTTGTCTCCATCAAAAAGACTTTTCCCGGCCATGCCTACAAGGTGGCGGCTGGCCTTTGGGGACTAGGGCAGATGAGCTTGCAAAAGCTCATCGTGGTGGTGGATGAGGATGTGGATGTGCAAAATCCTGAAGAAGCCTGGTGGGTGGCCTTGAGCCATATGGATCCCCAAAGGGATGTGAAGTTTTTCCCCGGCCCCTTGAGCGTTCTCGATCATGCGGCGGCGGAGTGGGCCTTTGGGGGCAAGATGGTCATCGACGGTACCCGGAAGTTTCCCGAGGAAGGCCACCGGCGCCCTTGGCCAGCCCGCATCCGCCAGGATGATAAGGTGGCGGAGCTGGTGAAAGAGAGGTGGCGGGCCCTTGGCCTCCCCTAACGTGGCCCTCCCCGGCCCTTCCTGGAAAGTGAAACTGCGGGCCCTATGGGAAACCACGGTGCCTCTTCATGCCGTCTTTGGGTTGACCTCTACCCTGGCCGCCGGGATCCTGGCCCTTTCGGGGTGGCCTACCCTTTCCCAGATCGGCTGGCTGGTGGTGGCCCTGGTCAGCGGCAGGGCCGCCGGGTTTGGTTTCAACCGGGTCATCGATGCGGAATGGGACAAAAAGAACCCCCGGGGGCGCCAGCGCCCCATCCCCACAGGAAGGCTTACGCGGGGGGAAACCCTCCTCTTCAGTTGGCTGGCGGTGGGGCTGCTGACCCTGGCAGGCTATATGCTCAATCCCATCACCCTCTATTTTGTGCCGATCCCGGTGCTGGGCTTCGTGGTCTATTCCTACGCCAAGTACCGCACCTGGTGGGTCCATTTCGTCCAGATCTGGCCTCAGTCCATGGGTCCGCTGGGGGCCTGGTTGGCCCTGACGGGAACCGTGACGGGGCCGGCGGTGATCTTTTCCCTGGGCTACGGCCTTTGGGTGGCTGCTTCCGATATTCTCATCCATGCCGCCGATGGGCCGGCCCAGAAGAAGGCGGGGATCCATTCGGCCATCACCCGCTGGGGCCTTCCCACGGCCCTGTGGATCAGCCGGGGGAGCCATGCTCTCGCCTTTCTCCTCTTGGTGGCTGCCGGTGCGTGGCTGCACCTGGCGCCCACCTACGACGGCTTCCTTTTCTTCACGCTGCCCCTCCTTCTCTATCAGCATTGGCTGGTGAGGGCAGACCAGGTGGATATCGGCCGGGCGGTGGCGGCGTTCAACAGCAACGCCTGGGTGGGGCCTCTGCTGCTCCTGGCGGCCTGGGCGGGGGTGGCGGGATGAGAGGGCGCTTCATCGTGGCCTTGACCGGAGGAAGCGGGGCTCCCTACGGCTTGAGGGTGGTGCAGGCCCTCTTGCAGGGAGGGGCGCGGGTGGACCTGCTTCTTTCGCCGGCAGGCAGGGTGGTGCTGGCGGAAGAGACAGGGTGGGACCCGCAAGGGGAGGGGTTCTCTGAGGAGGAAGTCCATCCTCTCACAGGCTGGCACCGCCCCCGCCGCCTGCTGGGAGACCCCCAGCGCTCTTTTTGGACCGGGGGAAAAGAAGCTTCAGGAGAGCTCTATCTCTATGATGTCAGGGATGTCTCCGCTGACATCGCCAGTGGCAGCACCCCCATCCAGGCCATGATCATCGCGCCCTCTTCCATGTCCACGGTGGCAGCCATCGCCACGGGCCAGTCGGGAAACCTCATCGAAAGGGCGGCCGATGTGGCCCTCAAGGAGGGACGGCGCCTGGTGGTGATGCCCCGGGAGACGCCCCTCCATGCCCTCCACCTGGAGAACCTTTTGACCTTGGCCCGTTTAGGGGTGAAGGTGGTGCCGGCCATGCCGGGGTTTTACCACCGCCCTAAAACCATCGAGGATCTGGTGGATTTCGTGGCCGACCGGCTCCTCAGGGCTGCCGGAGCCGACCTCTCGTTGAGCCCTTCGTGGCAGGGGCTGGGTTCGTAAGTTTAGAGAAACGGGGGAGCGCGAGGGGGCAGTGATCCCCCTCCATTTATTGAGGGGAGGACGTCACGTCCTTTCATTCCCATCCCCTATGGGGGAGAATCCTTAACTGTCCCTTCCGGCCTTGGGCCGCTAGACGGGTCGCAAAAAGGGCTGGCAGGGGTCGCCAGAGACGTGGTGGACCCGGGGAAGCCTAAGCCTCCGGCTTTCCTGGGTGAAGGCGCCCCGGCC